>NZ_KV809452.1:188820-217987 GCF_001812555.1 Micrococcus sp. HMSC067E09
GGACGGGACCAGTTCGCGACGACGGACGGGGTGCCGGGCGTTCAGTCCGGCGTGCAGCCACTCCTACGGGCCGTTCAGTCCTACGGGCCGTTCAGTCCTGCGGGCGTTCAGACTCCACCGGCTCGTCCCAGAACGCACCCTGCGGGGCGTGGAGCGTGCCGATGCCGTAGACGGCCTCCAGGTTGGCGCGGGTCAAGACCTCCCGGGGCGGGCCGGAGGCCACCACGCGGCCGTTCATCAACACCACGTGCTCGGCGGCGAAGGCCTCGTCCAGGTCATGGGTGGTGAACACCACGGACACGCCGCGGGTGGGCTCCTCATGGATCAGCTCGTCGATGGTCTGGGCGGAGACCAGGTCCAGGCCGGTGAGCGGCTCGTCCAGCATGAGCACGTCGTGCTCCTGGGCCAGGCCCTGAGCGACGTAGACGCGCTGGCGCTGCCCGCCGGAGAGCTCGGAGAGGTGGCGGCGGGCCAGGTCCGTGATCTTCATCCGCTCCATGGCCTCGTCCACGCGACGGCGGTCCTGACGCGTCAGGCGGCCGAACCAACCGGTGCCGGCGTAGGTGCCCATGGTGACCACGTCCTGCACCGTGAGCGGGGTGCCCGGCGGCACCTGCACGGACTGCATCACGAAGGACACCTTCCGCGCATGCTCCTCGGCGGACTGGCCGTGCACGGTGACGGTGCCCTGCGTGGGCTTGAGCACCCCGGCCAGGGCCTGCAGCAGGGTGGACTTGCCGGAGCCGTTGGGGCCGATCACGGCCACCACTCCCCCGGCCGGAAGCGAGAAGTCCGAGGCGCGCACGGCCAGATGCTCGCCGTGGCGCAGCTCCACGCCGTGGCCGCAGGCCAGCTCGTCGGCGGGTCCGGGCAGGCGGTGGGCGCCGCCGGTCGGGTGCGTGTGGGCGTGCGCGGCGCTCATGCGGTGGGCTCCTTCACGGTCGGTTCGACGGCGGGCGTCAGCACTGCGTCCCCGGCCACGCGGCGTCCGGCGCGGCGGCCCCGGCCCCGGCCGCGGCGCAGCACGGCCTGCACGGTCAGCACCACGAAGAACAGGACGATCGGCACCAGGGCCATGGTGGCCGAGGCCGCGGTGTTCCAGTGGAAGGACAGGATCAGGCCGAGGGTGACGGAGAAGGCGCCCAGGACCATGGCGGTGAACATCATCGCTGGGACGGTGCGGGTGACCAGGGCGGCGGTGGCCGGGGGACCGACCAGCAGGCCGAACACCAGCACAGTGCCCACGGCCTGGAACGAGCCGATCACAGCCGCACCGATCATCACGAGCAGCAGCACGTGGGTCAGCTGCGGGCACATGCCCAGGGACCGGGCCTTGGCCTCGGAGAAGCTCAGGGTCAGCAGCGGGCGGTAGAGCAGCAGGGCCAGCAGCACCACGGCCGCGGCGATGCCGCCCTGGATCCACAGGTGCTCGACGCTCACACCCAGGGCGTCTCCGAACAGGATCGACGTCAGAGACCCGGTGTAGGAGTCGGACATCGAGATGATGACCACGCCGAGCGCCATCATGCCCACGAACAGCAGGCCGATGGCCGTGTCCTCCTTGAGCGTGGTGGCCCGGTGCACCAGAGAGATGCCGGCGAGCATCACCACGGCGGCCACGGCCGCACCGACGTAGACGTTGCCGCCGAGCAGCACGGCGGTCGCGATGCCGGGCATCACGCCGTGCACGAAGGCGTCGCCGAAGAAGCTCATGCCGCGCAGCACCAGCCAGGTGCCCACCACGGAGCACATGACGGCCGCGATCAGCCCGCCCATCAGGGCCCGTTGCTGGAAGCCGAGCTCGAAGGGCGCGGTCAGCCATTCCATGTGCGGTCTCCTCTCTGGAGCGTGGAGGCGGTCCCGGCCGGGGCCTGTCCCCCCGCGCGGGTCACTCGCCGAGCTCGTCGGCGAGCTTATGGGCGTTGTAGACCATGGCCTTCTCGTAGGTGTCGGCCTCCGAGCCCTTCGGACCGATGCCGCCCTCGTAGAGCTCGACCACCGGGATGCCGTCGCTGTCCTGGGACAGGGAGGTCACCTCGGCCATTGGAGTGCCCACCGAGGTCAGCAGCGCCGAGGCGCCGTTGTCGCGCAGGATCTCGGTCAGCTCGGCCAGGGCCTGCGAGGAGGGCTTGCCGTCGGTGGAGCCGCCGGGGACGACCACGCCGGTGACCTCGAAGTCGTAGGCCTCGGCGAAGTAGCCGTAGGCATCGTGGTCCGTCATGAGGGTCCGCTTGTCCTCCGGGATGCTCGCGAGTATCTCGCGGACCTTCTCGTCGGTCTTCACCAGCTCGTCGTGGACCTGGGCTCCGCATTCGGCGTACTTCTCGTCCCCGGTCTTCTCCTGCAGGGTCTGGCCCATGAAGGTCGCGGCCTTCGCCATGCGGGCGGCGTCCAGCCAGAAGTGCGGGTCCTCCGAGCCGTGGTCGTGCCCGTCGTGGTCGCCGTGGTCGTCGTGGTCGTGGCCGGAGCCGGCGCCGAAGGGGATCGGGTCGACCTCCGGGGCCACCTCCACGATCTCGGCGCCGTCGGCCTCCGCGTTGCGCAGGGCCGAGCCCATGCCGCCCTCCAGGCCCAGGCCGTTGGTGAACACCAGGCCGGACCGGGCCATCTCGGCCACCTGCTGGGAGGAGGCGGCGAAGTCGTGCGGGTCGTCGCCCGGCCCCATCACGGACAGGCCCTGGGCGCCGTTGCACTGCGCGATCTGGTCCAGCACGGAGCCCAGCTGGGTGGTGGTCGCCACCGCCACGGTCTCCCTCTCGCCGCTGTCCTCGGCGCCCGGGCCCGTCTCATCGGAGCCGCCGCAGGCGGTCAGCGCCAGAGCGGAGGCGGACAGCAGGGCCGTGAGGGCCAGGAATGGACGGGCGGAGGACACAGACATGCGTGCAGGCCTTTCCGTGACGGGGGTCCGGCGCGCCGAACACGACCGGAGGGAATGAAAATCGTTCGCAACGATAGCACTGCGGGCAGGGGCCCCGCGTCCGCGGAGGCGGCACCGCCGCCCGGACGTGAGGGATCTCCCACAGCCGTCTGCGGCGGTCGGCCGGCGAGGGCACGACGACGGCCGCTCGCCGTCGTCAGGCGACGCGGCCGCCGTCGGGGGCACCCTCAGGAGGGGTGCACCCGGCGGGTGGACTGGGTGGCGTCATGGATCTCGCCGACGAGCTCCTCGAGGACGTCCTCGAGGAAGAGGACGCCGACGGTCACGCCGTCCTCGTCGATCACGCGGGCCAGGTGCGAACCGGTGCGCTGCATCAGAGCCAGGGCGTCCTCGACCTCGTCCGCGGCGCGGACGTTGGCCAGCGAGCGGACCTTCGTCACCGGCACCGGCAGCTGATGGCCGCTCGGCGGGACGGTGAGCACGTCCTTGAGGTGGAGGTAGCCGGAGAGGCCGCCGTCGCCGTCGTCCACCGCGAAGCGCGAGTAGCCGATGCGGCCGACGTTCCATTCGAAGCGCTCCGGGGAGATGCCCTCCGGGACGGTGACGACCTTGTCGATCGGCACCATGACGTCCCCGGCGGTGTTGTCCGAGAACTCGAGCGCCGAGTGCAGCACGCCGGACTCGTCCTCCAGGGTGCCGGACTTCGTGGACTCGGCCACGATCGACTGGACCTCTTCGAGGGTGTAGCTGGAGGCCACCTCGTCCTTCGGCTCCACGCCCAGGGCCTGCAGTGCGAGGTTGGCGGTGCGGTTGAGGATCCAGATGATCGGCATCAGCAGCTTGGACAGCCACACCAGCGGGGTGGCCAGCAGCATGACCGCCCTGTCCGCGAAGGACACCGCGGCGTTCTTCGGGACCATCTCACCGAGGGTCACGTGCAGGAAGGTCACGATCAGCAGCGCCAGGACGAACGCGGTGACGTCCGCGACGCCCGCCGGCAGCCCGAGTGCCTCCATCGGCACGACCATCAGGTGGTGCAGCGCCGGCTCGGACACATTCAGGATCAGCAGGGAGCACACGGTGATGCCGAGCTGGCAGACCGCGAGCATCTGGGAGACGTGCTCCATGGCGAACAGGGCGACCTTCGCCTGGCGGGAGCCGGCGTCGGCCTTCGGCTCGATCTGCGAGCGGCGGGCGCCCATGACGGCGAACTCGCCGCCCACGAAGAAGGCGTTGGCCGCCAGCAGGACCACGAGCCAGATCAGGCCCATCACGTCGTCGCTCATGCGGTCGCCTCCCCGTCACGGGCGGGCGCGGGCTCGAACCGGACGCGTTCGATGCGGCGACCCTCCATGCGCTCCACAGAGATCGACCCGCCGTCGATCTCGACCACGTCGCCCACCTGGGCGATGCGGCCGAGGCGGGCCATGATGAAGCCGCCGATGGTCTCGTACGCACCGTCCTCCGGCACCTCGAGGGCGGCGATCTGAGCGTGCGCCTCGTCCGGGCGCAGATCCGCCGGGAAGTACCAGCGGCCGGAGGCGGTCTGGAGCACGCCCGGGGTGACACGGTCGTGCTCGTCTGCGACCTCGCCGACGATCTCCTCGACGACGTCCTCGAGGGTGACCATGCCGGCGGTGCCGCCGTACTCGTCCAGGACCACGGCCACCTGCAGCGGCGCCTCCCGCAGCTCGGTGAGCAGCTGGTCCAGGTGCACGGTCTCCGGAACCTGGATGACGTCGGTCATCACCGAGCCCGCGGTGAGGCCCTCACGGCGCTCCAGCGGGATCGCCACGGCCTTCTTCACGTGCAGCACGCCGCGGATGTCGTCCGAGGACTCGCCGATCACCGGGAAGCGGGAGTAGCCCGTGGAGCGGGCCAGGTCCAGCACGGCGGTGATGGAGTCGTCCGCGCCGATGGTCTCCATGCGGATGCGCGGGGTCATCACGTCGGCCGCGGTGCGGTCAGCGAAGCGCAGCGTGCGGTCCAGGAAGGTCGCGGTGCGCTCGTCCAGGGTGCCCATCTGCGCCGAGCGGCGCACCAGGGAGGACAGCTCCTCGGGGCTGCGGGCGCCGGAGATCTCTTCCTTGGCCTCCAGGCCCATGCGGTGCAGGACCTTGTTGGAGAAGCCGTTCAGTACGACGATCGCCGGCTTGAACACGGCGGTGAACATCAGCTGCGGGCGGGCCATCAGCCGGCCCAGGCGCATCGGCTCGGCGATGGCCAGGTTCTTCGGGATCAGCTCGCCGATCAGCATGGACAGCAGGGTCGCGATCACCATGGCGATGACGAGCGACGTGGTCCGGACGGCGGCCTCGGGGACACCGAGCTGGGCGAGCGGGTCGTCGATCAGGGCGCCGATGGCCGGGTCCATGACGTAGCCGGTGAGCAGGGTCGTCAGCGTGATGCCCAGCTGGCACGCCGAGAGCTGGGTGGACAGGGACTTGAGGCAGCGCAGCAGCGGTTCGGCCCCCTTGTCCCCGTCGTCCACCATGCGCTGGACGGTGGGGACGTCGATGGCGATCATCGAGAACTCGACGGCCACGAAGAATCCGGTGCCGAGGATCAGGAGCATGCCGAGGGCCAGGAGGATCCACTCCATCGTCAGCATCCCCCGCTCTCGGGGACGCCGGCCGTCAAGGCGGTGCGCGGTGCGTCAGATGCGCTGGGACTGGAAGGCTCCGATCCGGCCGCGTCGGCGACGCCGACATGGCGGGTGGGCGCAACAGAACAGTGTTGGTCCATAGTGCCCATGAGTATACGGGCCGAAGAGCACCTCTATTCTTCGCGCGCCGCGCGTGTGCGCGCACGGGACGCGGGCGCACGCACGTGGCACGAACGTCTGCACACCCTTACCTCGGACGACCAATCCGGGCGCGGGCGCACGCACGTGGCACGAGCGGTCCCCTCCGGTCCCGGCAGCGCCGCAGGTCACCAGGACGCGGAGACCGGACGGCCCTCCTCGTAGCCGGCGGCCGACTGCACGCCCACCACGGCGCGCTCGCGGAACTCGGCGAGGGTGGTGGCGCCGGCGTAGGTGAGGCTGGAGCGCACGCCCGAGGTGATGGAGTCCAGCAGGTCCTCCACGGAGGGACGGGCGGGGTCGATGTACATGCGGGAGGAGGAGATGCCCTCCTCGAACATGGCCTTGCGGGCCTGGCTGAACGCGTCGTCGTGCCGGGTGCGGTGCTGCACGGCACGCGCCGAGGCCATGCCGAAGCTCTCCTTGTAGCGGCGGCCGTCCGGCCCCACCACCACGTCGCCCGGCGACTCCAGCGTTCCGGCGAACCAGGAGCCGACCATCACCTGGCTCGCTCCGGCGGCCAGGGCCAGCGCCACGTCCCGCGGGTGCTTCACGCCGCCGTCCGCCCACATGTGGGCGCCGCGCTCCCGGGCCGCCGCGGCGCACTCGAGCACGGCCGAGAACTGGGGGCGCCCGACCGCCGTCATCATCCGCGTGGTGCACATCGCCCCCGGTCCCACGCCGACCTTGACGATGTCCGCTCCGGCGGAGACCAGGTCCCGCACTCCGTCCGCCGTCACCACGTTGCCGGCCACCACGGGCACGCCGTCCACCTCGGAGCGGACCGCGTCCAGGGCCTGCAGCATGGTCGCCTGGTGTCCGTGCGCGGTGTCCACCACGAGCACGTCCACGCCCGCGTCCACGAGGTCACGGGCCTTCTGCCGGACCGGACCGTTGATGCCCACGGCGGCGCCGACGCGGAGCGTGCCCCGGCCGTCCAGGGCGGGGACGAACACGGTCGACCGGACGGCCCCGCGGTCGGTGAGGACGCCCACGAGGCGTCCGTGGCCGTCGTCGTCCCCCTGCTCCACGACCGGGGCGAGCCGCACGCGGGCCTCGGCCATGCGGTCGAAGGCGGCCCGCGCCGAGGAGGCGATCTGCTCCGGGGTGCCGGAGGGCACCTCGTCGGCGGTGAGCACCAGGACGGGCGGGGCCATGACGGAGCCGACCGCGGCCCACCGGTCCTTGCCCTCGCAGTCCGCGCGGGAGAGCAGGCCGAGGAGGCGGCCGTCGTCGTCCACCACGCAGACGGCGTCGTGGTTCCGGCGGTCGAAGAGGTGGATCGCATCCAGCAGCGGCGCCTTCGGGCCCACCGTGAGCGGGGTGTCCAGCACCGGGTGGGCCGCCTTCACGCGGGCCGTCACCTCGGAGATCACCTCCACGTCCACGTCCTGCGGCAGGATGCCCAGGCCGCCGCGGCGGGCCATGGTCTCCACCATCCGGCGGCCCGTCACGGCGGTCATGTTCGAGGCGACGAGGGGGATGGTGGTGCCGGTGCCGTCGTCGGTGGAGATGTCCACGTCCATGCGGGACGTCACCGAGGAGCGGGAGGGCACCAGGAAGACGTCCGAGTAGGTGAGGTCCGAGGTCGGCGGGGTCAGAAATCGCATGGAGCCAGTGTCCCAGATCACCCACGCCGGCGAGGCCCGCCCCGCGTGCGGGCAGAGGCGGCTGTCAGATGGTCAGAACGCGCCCGGAGAACACTATGATGGACAGAAGGCGATTCACCTGTCCCGCTGGTCGTGCGCGCGCGAAACGGCGCGTGCCCGGCAGGCGGCACCGGCAGGAGTGAGATCGCGGCCGCATGGCCGACCCCGCGGGGCCGACCGTGGACACGGTCGGCGCCTCCCGGCGCCGCTCCGTGCACCGCTGACCAAGCATCATCAGAGAAGAGGCGTTACACAGTGCCAGAGCTCACGACCGACCGACTCGCCGAAGAGTTCCCGGGCAACGAGAGGCTCGTCGCCGAGATCTACCGGAAGTACCAGTCGGATCCGACGTCCGTGGACTCCCAGTGGGCCCAGATCTTCGCACGGCTCGAGGCCACCCAGCCCGCCGCCGCGGAGAAGGAGGCGAAGCCGGCAGAGAAGAAGGCCGAGAAGCCCGCCGCGAAGAAGGAGGCCTCCCCCGCAGAGGACCCGGGCAAGAAGGCCCCGGAGAAGTCCTCCTCCGCAGCGGCCACGCCCGCCGCGAAGAAGTCGGTCTCCGGCGTGAAGAAGTCCTCCTCCACCTCCAAGGCCGTGCCGTCCGAGCCGACCGCGTCCGAGAAGTCCGCTGAGGAGAAGCAGGAGAAGGCCACCGTCCTCAAGGGCATGGCCAAGGCCGTCGCCTCCAACATGGACGCCTCCCTGTCCATGCCGACGGCCACCACCGTCCGCGACCTGCCGGCCAAGCTGCTGATCGACAACCGCGTGGTCATCAACAGCCACCTGGCCCGTTCCCGCGGCGGCAAGGTCTCCTTCACCCACCTCATCGGCTATGCCGTGGTCAAGGCCCTCGGGCAGATGCCGTCCATGAACGTCACCTACGAAGAGCGGGACGGCAAGCCCACCATGGTGGAGCCGCCCCACGTGAACTTCGGCATCGCCATCGACCTGCCGAAGCCGGACGGCACCCGCTCCCTCGTGGTGCCGAACATCAAGGCCGCCGAGACCATGAACTTCCTCGAGTTCTGGAACGCCTACGACGACCTGGTGAAGCGCGGCCGCGCCAACAAGCTCACCATGGACGACTACGCCGGCACCACTGTCTCCCTGACCAACCCGGGCGGCATCGGCACCGTGCACTCCGTGCCGCGCCTGTCCAAGGGTCAGGCCGCCATCATCGGCGTCGGCGCCCTCACCTACCCCGCCGCCTTCCAGGGCGCCTCGGAGTCCACCCTCAACGACCTGGCCGTCTCCAAGACGATCACCCTGACCTCGACCTACGACCACCGTGTCATCCAGGGCGCCGGGTCGGGCGAGTTCCTCAAGATCGTCCACGGCCTGCTGCTCGGCGAGCAGGACTTCTACGACGACCTCTTCGAAGACCTGCGCATCCCCTACGAGCCCGTTCGCTGGGCCCAGGACATGCAGGTCAACCCGGAGGAGCAGGTGGGCAAGGTCGCCCGCGTGCAGCAGCTCATCCACGCCTACCGCGACCGCGGCCACCTCATGGCGGACGTGGACCCGCTCGAGTACACGATGCGCTCCCACCCGGACCTCGACGTCCTCGAGCACGGCCTGACCCTGTGGGACCTGGACCGCGAGTGGCCCACCGGCGGCTTCGGCGGCAAGTCCGTCCTGTCCCTGCGCAACATCCTCGGCGTGCTGCGCGACGCCTACTGCCGCACCATCGGCGTGGAGTACATGCACATCCAGGACCCGTCCGAGCGCGCCTGGTTCCAGGACAAGCTGGAGCGCCCGTACGCCAAGCCCACGCGTGAGGAGCAGCTGCGCATCCTCGGCCGCCTCAACGCCGCCGAGGCGTTCGAGACCTTCCTGCAGACGAAGTACATCGGCCAGAAGCGCTTCTCCCTCGAGGGCGGCGAGTCCCTGATCCCGCTGCTGGACGGCGTGCTCTCCGAGGCAGCCGACTCCGGCCTGGACGAGGTCACCATCGGCATGGCCCACCGTGGCCGCCTCAACGTGCTGACCAACATCGCCGGCAAGACCTACGCCCAGGTCTTCCGCGAGTTCGAGGGCGCCACCCCGGGCGGTGCCTCCGGCTCCGGCGACGTGAAGTACCACATGGGCACCGAGGGCACCTTCGTGTCCGACGCCGGCAACCGCACCAAGGTGTACCTGGCCGCGAACCCGTCCCACCTCGAGGCCGTGAACCCGGTCCTGGAGGGTGTGGCCCGCGCGAAGCAGGACCGCCTCAACCGCGGCTCCGAGAGCCCGGACTCCTTCTCCGTGCTCCCGATCCTGGTGCACGGCGACGCCGCGTTCGCGGGCCAGGGCGTGGTGGGCGAGACCCTCGGCCTGTCCCAGCTGCGCGGCTACCGCACCGGCGGCACCGTGCACGTGATCGTGAACAACCAGGTGGGCTTCACCACCCCGCCGTCCCAGGCCCGCTCCTCGGTGTACGCCACGGACGTGGCCAAGACGATCCAGGCGCCGATCTTCCACGTGAACGGTGACGAGCCGGAGTCCGTGGTCCACGTGGCCCGCCTGGCGTTCGAGTACCGCCAGCGGTTCCACAAGGACGTGGTCATCGACCTCATCTGCTACCGCCGCCGCGGTCACAACGAGGGCGACGACCCGTCGATGACGCAGCCGCGCATGTACAACCTGATCGAGAAGAAGCGCTCGACCCGCAAGCTGTACGTGGAGTCCCTGGTGGGCCGCGGCGACATCACCCAGGAGGAGGCCGACTCGGCGCTGAAGGACTACCAGCAGCGCCTGGAGCAGGCCTTCGCCGAGACCCACGCCGTGCACACCGGTGCCATCCCGGTGGTCGGCACGGGCATCGAGCCGGCCGGTGAGAAGGACCGGCTGCCGCAGGCCCCGGAGGGCACCGCGATCTCCGCGGAGCTGCTGCGCGAGATCGGCGAGGCCCACCTGGCCACCCCGGAGGGGTTCACCGTGCACCCGAAGCTCACCTCCCTGCTGGAGAAGCGCGCCAAGATGGCCGTGGACGGCGGCATCGACTGGGGCTTCGCCGAGCTGGCCGCCTTCGGCTCGCTGCTGAAGGAGGGCGTGTCCGTGCGCCTGGCAGGCCAGGACTCGCAGCGCGGCACCTTCACCCAGCGCCACTCGGTCTTCCATGACCGCGCCACCGACGACGAGTGGACCCCGCTCAAGGACCTCGCCAGCGGCGGTGCCAAGTTCTGGGTCTACAACTCGCTGCTGTCCGAGTACGCCGCCCTCGGCTTCGAGTACGGCTACTCCGTGGAGCGCTCCGACGCGCTCGTGCTCTGGGAGGCCCAGTTCGGCGACTTCGTCAACGGCGCCCAGACGATCATCGACGAGTTCATCTCCTCCGCCGAGCAGAAGTGGTCCCAGACCTCGTCGATCGTGCTGCTGTTGCCGCACGGCTACGAGGGCCAGGGCCCGGACCACTCTTCCGCCCGCATCGAGCGCTTCCTGCAGATGTGCGCGGAGGACAACATGCGCGTGGTGAACCCGTCCACCGGTGCGAACCACTTCCACGCGCTGCGGGAGCAGGCATACGCCCGCCCGCGCAAGCCGCTGATCGTGTTCAGCCCGAAGCAGCTGCTGCGCCTGAAGGCCGCCGCCTGCTCCGTGGAGGACTTCACCGAGGGCCGCTTCCAGGCGGTCATCCCGGACGCGTCCGTGAAGGCGGAGAACGTCCGGCGTGTCGTCCTCGTCTCCGGCCGCCTGTACTACGACCTCGTCGCGCGCCGCGCGAAGGAGGGCGACGAGTCCACGGCGATCGTGCGCGTCGAGCAGCTGTACCCGCTGCCGGCCGAGGAGATCAAGGAGCAGCTCGCCCAGTACCCGGACGCCGAGGTCGTCTGGGCGCAGGACGAGCCGGCCAACCAGGGTCCGTGGCCGTTCATGGCCCTGAACCTGGTGCCTCAACTGGACCGTGAGGTCACCCTCGCGTCCCGCCCGGCGCTGGCCGCGACCTCCGCCGGCACCAAGGGCCGCCACGACGAGGAGGCCGAGGTCCTGCAGAAGGCCGTCTTCGGCCTCTGACCCGCTCCATGTGAGTGCCGCGGTCCGGCTCCGTTCCCACGGGGCCGGACCGCGGCACAGCCGGACAGACACCCGTACACCGCTTCAGAACGAGAAGGAGTCCCCCAGTGGACACTCGCCAGATCCGCATCGCCGCCGTCGGCGACCAGCTCCTGGCCGGCGCCGGAGACCCCCGTGCGATCGGCTGGTGGGGACGCGTCCTGGCCCGCACCAGCGCCCCGGACGTGAGCCTGGAGAACTATGTGCTGGCCGTGCCGCACGAGACCACCGAGCAGCTCAACGAGCGCTGGTGGACCGAGACCTCGCGCCGCTTCGACGACACCACCGAGAACCGTCTCGTGGTGGCCCTGTCCGACGCTGACCTGGACTTGGACGCCTCGTCCACGGCCCGGTCCCGCCTGAACCTGGCCAACATCCTGGACTCGGCGGCGCAGAAGGACATCCGCACTCTGGTGGTGGGTCCGACCCCGTCGCTGGACGAGGAGCGCAACCGGCGCCTGGCCGAGCTGAACGCCGCCTACGCGGACGTCGCGGACCGCCGTCACGCGGTCTACGTGGACACCTTCACCCCGCTGGTGTCCCACGAGCAGTGGCGCTCGGACCTGGCCGCCGGCCAGGGCCGCCCGGGCCAGGCCGGCCACGGCCTGATCGCCTGGCTGGTGCTGCACCGCGGCTGGTACCAGTGGCTCGGCGTCCCGGAGCCGACCGCCTGATCCTGTGCCCTCGGCCGGCCCCGGCCGGAGGATCACGACGACGGCCGCCCCCTTCACGGGGTGCGTGACGTCCCGACAGCCCGCACCGTGACAGGTGCACGTTCCTCCCGCCCGGCGACCCCGCCGTGGTGTGGAAGAATGGTGAAGTTCGCAACTGAGAAGGAGGTGCGCAGATGAGCAAGCGTGCCCGCAAGCGCCGCGACCGCCGCAAGTCCGGCGCGAACCACGGCAAGCGTCCCAACGCCTGAAGCCAGGCGCTGGGGTGACCGTTGAGGTTCCCACAGACGGCGAGGGCCCTCACCCGCTCGGGTGAGGGCCCTCGTTCCGCCTCATCGACTGGTGAGGACACACCGTCAAGGCGCCCCGGAACGGGCCGGTGACGGTGTGTTCTCACCAGTAGGCGGCGGGGACAGGCTTCTGGCGCAGTGACCGGCGCTCTCACCCATAGCGGGTGACGCGGATCTGGGTCATGCGCATGCGTATGGTGGCCCGCAGCTGCTCGGGCGCCTTCTCCTGGCAGCAGCGGCGCACCTCGGAGCGGATCAGCTGCTCGAACGCGGCCTGCTCATGACAGTCCGGGCAGTCTTGAAGGTGTCGACGCATGGCCTCGATGTCCTCGTCGGTGAGGGCGCCGTCCAGGTATTCGTAGAGCCGCTCCAGGTGGCCTTCGCCGAAGGCCCCGCAGCATCCGTCGTGGCGGTTCATCGCGTCGCCTCCTTCTGTGCGGCGGTGGTCTTCTTCCGGCTCTTGCCGGGGGTGGTGGTGACGTCCATGCCGCGTCCGGCGGCATACTCGGACAGCGCCTCCCGCAGCTGCTTGCGGCCGCGGTGCAGGCGGGACATGACGGTGCCGATCGGGACGTCGAGGATCTCGGCGATCTCCTTGTAGGCGTAGCCCTCCACGTCCGCGAAGTAGACCGCGAGGCGGAAGTCCTCCGGGATGGACTGCAGGGCGGCCTTGACCTCGGAGTCCGGCAGACGGTCGAGGGCCTCGGTCTCGGCCGAGCGCAGACCCGTGGAGGTGTGCTCGGCGGCGCGGGCCATCTGCCAGTCCTCCACCGTGTCCGTCTGGGCCTGCTGGGGCTCGCGCTGACGCTTGCGGTAGAGGTTGATGTACGTGTTCGTCAGGATCCGGTACAGCCAGGCCTTGAGGTTGGTGCCGGGACGGTACTGGTGGAAGGACGAGTACGCCTTCGTGTACGCCTCCTGGACGAGGTCCTCGGCGTCCTGGGGGTTGCGGGTCATGCGCAGCGCGGCGGAGTAGAGCTGGTCCACGAACTCGAGGGCGTCGCGCTCGAAACGGGCGCGGCGGTCCGTCTCGGTCTCTGCGGCCACGTCGATGTCCGCCGTGTCGTGCTCCGGCGCGTTCTCCGGGCGGGCGTATGCGGCCGGCGTCTCGTCGTGGGCCGGAGCCTGGGGGCGGCCGTCCTCGGCCGCGGAGATGTGATCGGTCATCACCGGCCAGTCTACGGCGGCCGGCCGCGGCGGTGCGATGGTGGGCGTCATCGGCGCGACCTCCTTCCTCGCGGGCCCGCCGGATCGGCGGAACGTGCGCGTCGTCAGTGTCTGAAGCGTCCCCACAGGCGCCGCTATTCCCCGGCCCTGCCCTGCCTTCCCCCACGCCGCCTCGGTAGGCTGGAGCCCGTGCCCGACTCACCGCAGACCTCCCCTTCCGCCCCCTGCCCCGCCCCGCCCCCTGCCGCCGCAGGCGCCGGGCCCTGGCCGGACCTGTGGCCGGCACCGCACGCGACCGGCCCGGTGGAGGGCACCGTGGAGCTGCCCGGCTCGAAGTCCCTGACCAACCGCTGGCTGGTGCTCGCCGCGCTCGCCTCCGGGCCCTGCACGCTGCACGGGGTGCTGCGCAGCCGGGACACGGACCTGATGCGTACCGCGCTCACCGCCCTCGGCGCCGGGTTCTCGGACGGCGCGGACGGCGCCCTGCACATCACTCCCCTGCCGGTCGGCGAGCCGCTCCCGGCGCCCGTGGAGGTCGACTGCGGCCTGGCCGGCACCGTCATGCGCTTCCTGCCGCTGGTGGCTGCCCTGCGCCCGGGCACCGTCCGCCTGGACGGGGACCCCGGCGCCCGCGTCCGCCCCATGGGCGCCACGGTCGAGGCCCTGCGGAGCCTGGGCGTGCAGGTCACGGAGGAGGGCGAGCCCGGCCGTCTCCCGCTGACCCTCGCCGTTCCCGAGGGCCTATCCGTCCTTCCCGACGACGGCCCCCGGCTCCTCGAACTGGACGCCTCCGAGTCCTCCCAGTTCCTCTCCGCGGCGCTGCTCAGCGCGTGCGCCCACCCGGGCGGCCTGACGATCCGCCACACCGGGGCCGCCGTGCCGAGCCCGGAGCACGTCGGCATGACGCTGGCGGCACTGCGGGAGGTCGGCGTGGACGCCTCGGCCGTGGACGAGCGCACCTTCACCGTGCCGGGCGTCCGCCCGCACCCGTTCACCATGACCGTGGAGCCGGACCTGTCCAACGCCGGCCCGTTCCTGGCCGCCGCCGCGGTCACCGGCGGCACCGTGCGCGTTCCCCGCTGGCCCGCGCAGACCACACAGATCGGCGAGCGCTGGCGGCGCATCCTGCCGGCCTTCGGCGCCCAGGTCTGTCTCACCCCGGACGCCGAGGACCCCACGCACGGCATCCTTCAGGTCCGCGGCGGCCGCGACGCGGACGGCGACCCGGTCGTCTGCGGTGCCGGCGAGGTGCCGGACACCGCCGAGCTCGCCCCCACCGTCGCCGCCCTGGCGCTGCTCGCCGAGGGCCCGACGCAGCTCACCCGCATCGGCCACCTGCGCGGGCACGAGACCGACCGCCTGGCCGCCCTGACCGCCGAGGCCGCCCGCTTCGGCGTCCACGTGAGTCAGGGCGCCGACCGCCTGGACTTCCCGGGGAGCGGTGCCGCCGGGGACCTGACGCCGGCCGAGGCACGGACCTACCACGACCATCGGATGGCCACGTTCGCGGCCGTCGTCGGGCTGGCGGTGCCCGGCACCACGGTGAGGGACGTGGGGACGACCGCAAAGACCATGCCGGACTTCCCGGCGATGTGGGAGGCGCTGGTGCGCGGGGAGGAGACCTGAGTGGGCCGCCGAGTGGACCCGAACGCCTGGGACGAGTCGGATGTGCGCGTGCGTCCGAACAAGAGGGGCTCGCGGCCGCGCACCAAACAGCGGCCGAAGCACGAGGACGCGCGGATCGCCATGGTGACCACGGTGGACCGCGGCCGGTACACCGTCTTCCTGGACGGCCAGGACGCTCCGGTGACCGCGATGCGCGCCCGTGAGCTGCGCCGGAACCCGATCGCCACGGGCGACCGGGTGGCGGTGGTCGGGGACCTGTCCGGGCGTCCGGGGACGCTGGCGCGGATCGTGCGCATCGAGGAGCGCACGACCGTGCTGCGGCGCTCCGCGGACGACTCGGACGCCGTCGAGCGCGTGGTGGTGGCCAACGCGGACATCCTGGTGATCATGGTGGCCGCGGCGAACCCGGAGCCGCGCACCGGCTTCATCGACCGTGCACTGGTGGCCTGCTACGACGCCGGCATCCACCCGCTGCTGCTGATCACCAAGACGGACCTGAAGGACCCGGCGGACCTGATCCGCCACTACGAGGACCTGGACCTGGAGGTCATGACCTCCGGCGCCTCCGCATTCGAGCAGCAGACCGGGGACACGGACCTGGACGCCTCACTGGTGGAGCGGGTGGCCGAGCGGCTGCGCGGGCACACCGCCGCCTTCGTGGGTCCCTCCGGCGTGGGCAAGTCCACCCTGCTCAACGCGCTGACCGGCGCGGACCGGGCCACCGGGCACGTCAACGCCGTCACCGGGCGCGGCCGCCACACCTCCTCCTCCGCGCTGGCCGTGCCCCTGCCGGACGCCGCGGGGAACCCCGTGCCGCACACCTGGGTGGTGGACACCCCCGGCATCCGTTCCTTCGGCCTGGGCTGGGTGGAGCCGGACCGCGTGGTGGAGGCCTTCGACGACCTCTCCGGCGCCCTGGCCGACTGCCAGCCCGGCTGCACCCACCTGAGGGACGACGGGGACTGCGGCCTGGACCCCTGGGTCCGTGCCGGGAAGGCCGGTGCCGCCGGCGCCCACCGTCTGGAGTCCCTGCGCCGCCTGCTGGCCAACCGCGCCGGCGCCGCAGAGCCGGGTTCGGAGTCCTCGGAGGCGCCCCAGGAAAGCTGAGCCGCGGCATCCCGCGCCGTGGACGCCCTGAGGATCGGCGGCTCCTTCTGCCCCGCGGCGACCGGACAGGATAGCGTGGGGCCCATGGAGAGCACCGGAGCCGAGACCACCGCCCCCGCCGCCCGTGCCCCGCGGGAGCACAAGGACCACACCGAAGACCTGCGCCTGGCCCACATGCTCGCGGACAACGTGGACTCCCTCACCATGTCCCGTTTCAGGGCGCTGGACCTGGACGTCTCCACGAAGCCGGACCTGACGCCGGTCTCGGACGCGGACACCGCCGCCGAGGAGGCCATCCGCTCCGCCCTGTCCCGCGCCCGTGCCCGCGACGGCATCCTGGGCGAGGAGTTCGGCGAGACCGAGGGCCGGGACGGCCGCACCTGGGTGATCGACCCCATCGACGGCACCAAGAACTTCGTGCGCGGCGTCCCCGTGTGGGCCACCCTGGTCGCGCTGCTGGAGGACGGCGAGCCGGTGCTCGGCGTGGTCTCCGCCCCGGCCCTGCACCGCCGCTGGTGGGCCGCGAACGGGCAGGGCGCCTTCGCAGGCACCTCCCTGACCCGCGCCGAGCGCATCCACGTCTCCGGCGTCTCCGAGCTCTCGGACGCCTCGCTGTCCTTCTCCTCCCTGGAGGGCTGGCGCGAGCGCGGCCAGATCCGCCCGTTCCTGGAGCTGACCTCGGACGTGTGGCGGGTGCGCGCCTTCGGCGACTTCTGGTCCTACATGCTGCTGGCCGAGGGCGCCGTGGACATCGCCTGCGAGCCGGAGCTGGCCCTGCATGACATGGCCGCCCTGGTGCCGATCGTCCGCGAGGCCGGCGGCCGCTTCACCTCCCTGGACGGCCAGGAGGGTCCCTTCGGCGGCAACGCCCTGGCCACCAACGGCCACCTCCACGAGGAGGTCCTCGGCCGCCTGCGCGCCGATGGCTGAGCCGGCCCGCCCGGGCGCCTCCGGCTCGGGCTCCGCCTCCTCCTTCCCGACGACGGCCCCGCGCCGCCGCCTGCCCGGTCCCCTCTTGCTGTGGGTGGGCCTCGGCGGCGCCGTGGGCGTGCTGCTCAACGCCGGCACCCACGCGCTGCTGGACGGCCCGGGTCTGGCCCTGTTCGGCCCCGCGGCGGGGAGCACCCCCGCCATGGTGGTGGCCAACCTGCTCGGCGCGTTCCTGCTCGGCCTGCTCAACGGCCGGGCACGGACGTCCCGGGCGCCGTGGGACGAACGGGTGACCGCTGCCCTGGGCACCGGGGTGCTGGGCGCCTACACCTCCTTCAGCGCGCTGGCGGCGCTGCTGGGCACCCCTGTCACCGCAGCGCTGTCCGCGCCGGGCACGGCGTCCGCCGAGCGGATCCTCGGCGGTCTCGGCGCCGGGCTGCTGCTGGTGGCTGCGGTCGCCGCCGCCGGCACGCTGTGCGCCTGGGCGGGGCTTCGTGCCGGGTCCCGTTCGGGGGCTGCGGACCCGGCGCGGGAGGCCGCACGATGACCCTGCTGGACTCCCCCGCCCTGCTGCCGGCCACGGCCCTGGCCGGCGCGTGCGGCGCCATGCTCCGCTTCGCCCTGGACCGGTGGCTGTCCCCGCGGGGTGTCCTCGCCGCCAATGTGCTCGCCGCGCTGGTACTCGGCGCGGCCGTGCCGCTGCTCTCGGCCCTGCCGCACGCGCCGTTCACGCTCCCGGTCGCCGCGACGTTCGCGCTGGCCCTGGGCACCTTCTCCACGCTGGCTCTGCAGGCGGTGGACGCCGCCGCGGATGCCGGCACCCGCAAGGCCGCTCTGGCCCGTGCCGCGCGAATCTGGGCGCTGCACCTGGGCCTGGGCGTTGTCGCCTTCGTCGTCGGGTTCTGGGTGGGCGCCTGGGCCCTTGAGCCGCCCCTCTGAACCGGCCCGCGGGGACGGCCCTCGGGACGGTCAGACTCGGGCGGCGGTGGCCGGACCCGTGCGTTGCTCGGCCGGGCCGCCCTGCCGCACCATCACCACCGCGCCGAGGACGGCGATGACGCCCCAGATCGCCACGACCGCCCAGGGCGCTCCGGCGACGATCAGCAGGGGCGCGACCGCCACCGCGGCGCCCTCCACCGGGATCAGCGGCATGTAGGCGTAGCCGAAGTCCTCCACGGTCCCGGACTCGAGCTCCGGGTCCACGATGCGCAGCAGGGCGATGCCGGTGGCCACGGAGCCGGTGGCCCAGCCCCAGGTGAAGATCTGCTTCTCGAACCAGCTCTCGCCCAGGTACCGCGGGGCCACCACGAGCCCGAGGAACAGGCAGAACGCCAGGCCGAGGACGAACAGCAGGACCAGCTCCGTGAGATGGTCCGCCACGAACGCCGGCTCGATGGACACGATGCCGCAGACGATCAGCAGATCCGAGGCCATCCCGGACAGGGACTTCAAGGTCTTCGGGTCCATCACGCGGACGGCGCCGCTGCGGACCACGCACCACCGCACCACGATGCCCGCCAGGAAGGCGCTGGCGAACAGCGGCAGCGCGAAGTCGCCGAGCAGGTCTGCGGTGGTGGTCATGAAGAGCCAGCCGAGGGCGAGGACGACGCCGACCAGGGCGACGTGCAGGGTGAGGGTCTCCAGGGACGAGCCGGACATGGTGTGGCGGGCCGCGACCGGGCGGTCGTCGTGCTCCAGCACGCCCGTGCGGACCGACGGGGTGAACGCGTCGGCGGTGTTGAACGCCCGGGTGTGGCCGCGGACGGAGCCGATCTTGGCCAGGACCACGCCGCCGGTGATCCCGGAGAGCATGCCCACGGTGGCCGAGGTGAAGGCGATGGATGTGATTTCCGGGTGTCCGGCGCCGGCGAAGACGTCGCCGAGGGCGGCGGACGTGCCGAACCCGCCGGACCAGGAGGCGAACAGCACCATGCCGATGCCGTCCGAGGTGCCCATCGCAGGGCCCAGCAGGAGCAGCACGAACAGCATGCCGACGACCACCTGCCCGGCGGACATGAGCACCCCGTACCCGGCGAACCCGGCCAGCGGGCCGTTCATCCTCGTGAAGGAGAAGGACTGGGACAGCGCCATGCAGGCGAACACCACGGCGATGAGGAGGGTGGTGTAGGAGCCGATGTACGCGGAGAACGGCAGGCCGGTGAACGTCCAGCCGCCGACGCCCAGGCCCCACGTGCCCGCCACCTGGGGGCTGAGGAGGAACCCCAGCAGCCCGGCGATCACCGGGGCCGGCATCACGAGCCACTGGAAGAAGCGGACCTTGGCCCGCAGCACGACGGCGACGAGCAGCAGGATGCCGATCAGCCCGACGTCGCCGATGAGGGTCTCACGAAACAGTGCAGCATCCATGCCAGGAGCCTTTCCACGCCGGGGGCACCCCGGTGGCGGCCCTCCGGCAGGACTCTACCGGTGCCAGGGCACGACGACGGCCCCTCGCCTCCGCCTGCCGGCCCACCGCGGAGGGTGGGCCGGCAGGGCCGGGTGAGGGGCCGTCGTCGGGAAGGGGGGCGGTCAGCGTCCGGCCGGAACCTCCTCGTGCTCGACGGCCGACCCGGCGGCCGTCTTCTCCGCGCGGGCGGCGCGGGCGCGGCCGACGATCGAGATGCCGATGGCCAGCGCAAGCAGCACGTAGACCGCGATCGTGATGCCGCTGTCGACGAAGACGGAGTAGTCGCCGCCGGAGGACATCAGGGCGTCGCGCAGCGAGGTCTCGGCGAGCGGGCCGAGGACCATGCCGATCAGCAGCGGCGCCAGCGGCACCGAGTAGCGGCGCATCAGGAATCCGAGGAAGCCCAGGCCGGTCAGCAGGAACAGGTCGAACGTGGACGCCGACGTGGCGTAGACGCCCAGGCCGCAGAACACCGCGATGCCGCCGAACAGGTACGGCTTCGGGATCAGCAGCAGCTTGGCCCACAGCGGGGCGAACGGCAGGTTCAGCACCAGCAGCACGATCATCGCGATGAAGAACGAGGCCAGCAGGCCCCAGACCAGGTCCGGCGCACGCTCGAACAGCAGCGGGCCCGGCTGCAGACCGTACTGCTGGAAGGCGGCCAGCATGATCGCCGCGGTGGCCGAGACCGGCAGTCCCAGGGCGAGCAGGGCCCCCATGGCGGTGCCGGTGGTCGCGTTGCCGGCGGCTTCGGGGGCGGCCAGGCCCCGGATCGCGCCCTTGCCGAACATCGGGGTCGTGCGGCGCTTGTCCAGGTTCTTCTCCACGCCGTACGCGATGAACGTGGGCACGTCCGCTCCGCCCACCGGGACCACGCCGAACGGCAGGCCGATGCCCGTGCCGCGCAGCCAGGCCGGCAGCGCCTCGCGGAACTCGGCGCCGGACAGGAACGGCCGACCGGCGGACGGGATCGAGCGGGCGGCGGGGTCGCGACGGATGCGGGAGGCCACGTGGAAGACCTCGCCGAGGGCCAGCAGCGCGACGGTGACGGTCACCAGGGAGACGCCGTCGAACAGCTGCGGCACGCCCAGGGAGAAGCGTTCCGCGCCGGAGACCGAGTCGATGCCGACCGTGGCGATGCCCAGGCCCAGCACGAGGGCCAGCAGGCCCTTCAGGACGTCGTCCGCCACCACCGAGGAGGTCGCCACGAAGGCGAACAGGGCCAGCGCGAAGTACTCGGCCGGGCCGAAGTTCGCGGACAGGTCCGCCAGCGCCGGGGCCAGGAAGACCACCAGCACACAGGAGACCATGCCACCGATGAACGCACCGATCGCCGCGGTGGCCAACGCCTGCGGGGCGCGGCCGGCACGGGCCATCTTGTGCCCCTCGAAGGTGGAGGCGATCGCCGAGGCCTGGCCCGGGGTGTTCATGAGGATGGCCATGGTCGAGTCGCCGAACAGGCCGCCGAAGTAGACGCCGGCGAACATGATGAACGCGGCGGTCGGGTCCAGGGCGAACGTCATCGGCAACAGCAGCGCCACGGCCATGGACGAGCCCAGGCCGGGCAGGACGCCCACCGCGGTGCCGAGGAGGCATCCGACGAGGACGAACACGAGGTTCATGGGGGTGAACGCGTGGGCGAAGCCCTCCATGAGCAGGGACAGTGCCTCCATCAGAAGCCACCTCCGATCAGGCCCGAGGGCAGGTTCAGGCCCAGGGCGACGCCGAAGGCCAGGTAGACGATCGAGGACACCGTCAACGCCACCACCACGTCACGCAGCGGGGTGCGGGAGTCCATGGACCGGGCCACGCACCAGAACAGCAGTGCGGCCGCCAGGATCCAGCCGGCGAACTGCAGCAGTGCGGCGAAGGCCAGGAATCCGCCGACGGCCCAGGCGACGCAGCGCCAGTCGGTGAACGTCGGATACTGCACGGCCGCGGCCTCCTCGGCGGCGCGTCGCTCCTCGTCCGAGACGTCGTCGTGCTCGCCGAAGGTCGCCGGCTCGGCCGGCTCCGGGGTCTTCAAGATCCGCAGCGCCAGCAGCACGGCGATCACGTAGCCGGCCACCAGCACGATGGTCGGGAAGAAGGTCGGACCCGGCGGATCCGTGCCCTCCGGCACCTCCATGGTCAGCACGCCAATCAGCAGGTAGGTGCTGAAGACGGCGAGGATCAGCGGGACGACGAGTCCCGAGCGGCCGTGACCGAAGCCTGCCGACGGCTCGGGTGCGGTGCGCGCGGAGGCGGGTGCCTGCGCAGCGGTCTTCTGGTGGATGCTCACAGTCCCAGCTCCTTCACGAGCTCGCGGGCCTTGGCCTGGTCCTCCCGGATGAAGTCGATGAGCTCGGGGCCGGTGAGGAAGGAGTCCTCCCAGCGGTTGCGCTCCAGGGAGTCCTTCCAGGAGGCCGAGTCACGGGATTCGGTGACGATCTGCTCGAGGGAGGCGAACTCCTCGTCCGACACGCCCGGGGCGGCCACGATGCCGCGCCAGTTCACCAGGTCCACGGCGTAGCCGAGATCCTTGAAGGTCGGCAGGTCCGGGTAGTCGTCGAAGCGCTCCGGAGCGGTGATGGCCAACCCCTTCACCCGTCCGGCGTCGATCTGGTCGCCGACCTCGTTGAAGCCGGTCACCGCGATGTCCGCGGTGCCCGCCATCAGCGACTGCACCGACTCGCCGCCGCCGGCCTTCGGAATGAAGGTCAGGTCCTTCGGGTCGATGCCCACGTCGATGGCCAGCTGGGCGATCACCAGGTGGTCGATGGACCCGACGGAGCCGCCGGTCCACACCATGCCCTTCGGGTCGGCCTTCCAGGCCTCGACGAACTCCTCCATGGTGTTCCACGGGGCGTCCGCCTTCACGATGAACGCGTTGTAGTCCTCCGCTATGCGGGCGATCGGGCGCACGTCCTCGAGCGTGTACTGGGAGTCGTTGGTGGCGATGCCGCCGGTCATGGCCGCGCCGGTGGCCATGATCGTGTTCGCCTGACCGGACTTGGTGACGAAGTTGCTCAGCCCGATGGTGCCGCCGGCACCCGGGATGTTGACCACCTGCACGTTGTTCACGATGCCCTCGCTGCGCATGGCCTGCTGGCCCTCACGCGCAAAGGAGTCCCAGCCGCCGCCGACGCCGGCCGGGGCGATGTAGGTCAGGTTGGACCGCAGGTCGTCGTCCGTGCCCGCGGCACGGACGGAGAAGAAGGACGCGGCCGCGATGGATACGACCGCGATGAGGGCGAAGACGACGGTGCCGACGCCGATCGTGCGGCCCGGCGGGGCGGCGGCCTTCTGACCCGCGTGACGGTGGGACGGTGACATGGGGGCTCCTGAAGGGCGAGCGACGAGTGAAATCCGTGACAGGCGTCACAGGTCGGACGATCGTACTGCATCCAGGAGCCCCCGATCACCTCAGGACCGGATCACGGGATCCGAGCGGGGGTCACAGCCCCTTGCCCGAGGGCGAGACGAGGATCTTCACCGCGGTCTCGTTGCGGTGGATGAGGGTGTCGAAGCCCTCGTCCACCAGACCCTCCAGACCGATCTTGCCGGTGATGAACGGGGCGAGATCGATCTTGCCGGACTCCACGAGCTCGATGGTCGCCGGGTGGTTGTTCACGTAGGCGATGGTGCCGCGCAGGTCGATCTCCTTCATCACGAGCTTGTGGATGTCGAAGTCCGAGCGCTGGCCCCAGATGGAGACGATGACGATCACGCCACGGGGCTTCACCGCGTCCATCAGCGTGTCGAGCACGACCTGGACGGAGGTGCACTCGAACGCGACGTCCGCTCCACGGCCGTCGGTCAGCTTCTTGACCTCCTCGACGACGTCGGTCTCCCGCGGGTCGAAGGTGTGGTCCGCGACGCCGGACTCGACCGCCTTCTTGCGGCGCAGCTCGGACAGCTCCGACATGACGACCGTGACGCCCTGGGCCTTCAGGACCGCTGCTGTGAGCAGGCCGATGGGGCCCGCGCCGCCGATCAGGGCGACGTCACCGGCCTTCACCCCGGAACGCTCGACGGCATGGAAGCCGACGGTCAGCGGCTCGATCAGCGCCGCCTGGTCCAGCGGCACGTCCTTCGAGATCCGATGCACCCAGCGGCGGTCCACGGCGACCTTCTCCCCCAGGCCGCCGCCGTGGCCGCCGAGGCCGATGAAGTTCATGTCCTGGGACAGGTGGTAGGTCTTCGACTCCGGCCCGGTGTCCACGTCCTCCCGGATGATGTACGGCTCGATCACCACGTGGTCGCCGGCCTCGAGGTCGGTGACGCCCTCGCCGAGCTCGGCGACGACGCCGGAGAACTCGTGGCCCATGGTGACCGGCGGCTCCTCCCCGGTGACCGGGTGGGGGTGGCCGGGCTGCGGGACGAAGATCGGGCCCTCGAGGTACTCGTGCAGGTCCGTGCCGCAGATGCCGCACCAGGCGACGTCCACCAGCACCTGCCCCGGGCCGGCGGTGGGGGTGTCGATCTCGTCGATGCGAATGTCCTTCTGTCCGTGGAAGCGAGCGGCGCGCATGGTGCTCATGGGGAACCTCCTGGCGTGGTCGGTGAAGAGGGGACACCACCAGCATGCTCCTGGTGGGCCGGGGTGCGACACCTCTCGCCGCCCAGCACCGCATCTCAGGCGAAGATCGTCTCCAGGCGCTCGCGCACCTCGTCGGTCACCAGGTCGATCACGTCGAGGGCCTTGAGGTTCTCCTGGACCTGGTCCACGGTTGAGGCGCCGAGGATCACGGTGGACACGTGCGGGTTGGACGCGGTCCAGGCCAGGGCCAGCTGGGCGGCGGTCACGTCGAGCTCCTTCGCCAGGTCCACGAGCTGACGGATCTTCGCGGTGATCTGCTCGTCGGCGATCGAGTCCTTCACGAAGTCGTAGCCCTTCAGAGCGCCGCGGGAGCCGGCCGGGATGCCGTCCACGTACTTGCCGGAGAGGATGCCGGAGGCCAGCGGGCTCCAGGTGGTCAGGCCGAGGCCGATGTCCTCGTAGAGGCGGGCGAACTCCTTCTCCACCTTGGTGCGGTGCAGCAGGTTGTACTGCGGCTGCTCCATGACGGGCTTGTGCAGGTGGTGGCGCTCGGCGATGTTCCAGGCGGCGCGGATCTCGTCCGCGCTCCACTCGGAGGTGCCCCAGTACAGGGCCTTGCCCTGGCTGATCATGTCGCTCATGGCCCAGACGGTCTCCTCGATCGGAGTGTTCGGGTCCGGGCGGTGGCAGAACACGAGGTCCACGAAGTCCAGGCCGAGACGCTCGAGGGAGCCGTCGATGCCCTGCATCAAGTACTTGCGGTTCAGGGTGTTCTTCATGTTCACCACACCGTCATGGATGCCCCAGAACAGCTTGGTGGAGACGACGTACTCGTGGCGCTGCCAGCCGAGCTCGGACAGGGCGCGGCCCATGATGGTCTCCGACTCGCCGCCGGCGTAGACCTCCGCGTTGTCGAAGAAGTTGACGCCGCCCTCCTTGGCGGCGGCCATCTGGTCCCTGGCCAGTCCCACGTCGACCTGGGTGCCGAAGGTCACCCAGGAGCCGAAGCTGAACTGGGAGACCTGGAGGCCGGAGGAACCGAGACGGTTGTAGATCATGTCGCTCATGGCTCCACGCTACTACCGACGCCTGCACAGTTCAGAGCCCACAGACGCGAAAGGCCCCGGAACCGTGATGGTTCCGGGGCCTTCCCAGTGTGGTGCGTGGAGCCGGCGGGAGGCTACCCCTTTCCGGCTCTGACAAGGGCAGATGCACTCTAGGTCCAGTCACGGTCCATCAGTGGTCAAAGTAAAACCCCCGCACGGTTGCCGCCGTCGGCGGTATGGACACCACGAACAGAGCGTGACGTCATGGCCCAGCCCACCCGTAACCCCCTCTTTCTTGCAGTGCGCCCCATCGTGCGCGCCACCGTCTCCACTGCCCTCACCGTGGCAGTCCTGACGGCCCTGCACCTTCCCTCCCTGATTCTCGGCACCCCGTAAGCCGACGGCCCCACAACGATCGGCTACGGGGCACCTGACGGCCTGCATAGAGCGCACCCGGCGGAACGGGCGAGAACTCCACGGCGACACGGTGGAGCACAGGACGGGCGGACTCCTCAAGCGCCCAGGGCGCTTCAATAGACAAGAAGGTCCGCAACTACTCCCTGGGGATGAAGCAGCGCCTGGGCATCGCGATGGCCCTGGCCCGGCAGCCGAAGCTGCTCATCCTCGACGAGCCGACCAATGGCCTCGACCCCGCCGGCATCGAGGAGATCCGGGAACTCGTGCGACGACTGGCCGACGACGGGGTCACGGTCATGGTCTCGTCCCACCTGCTCGGCGACCTCGTCGAGCGCCACGGCACCGTGGGCGACATGGTCGCCACCATGGCCCACTCGCCGGCCGTGCTTGGCGGCTACCTCGGCCTGAGCAAGGCCATGCGCCGCGCCAAGCTCGACCGGGCGAGCAGCGAGCTGATCTCCATCGCGGTCCAGGAGCAGCAGGGATGCGGCCTCTGCCTGGCCTCGCACATCGAGGCGGCCCGGTCGCTCGGCGTCGCCGACTACGAGATCGAGCTCGCGCAGCTGGGCACCGCGACCCGTCCGGAGGTGGCCGCGATCATCGCGCTCGGCCTCCAGGTCTACCGCGAGCCGGCGTCCATCACCCACGAGCAGGTCGACGAGCTCCGGGGATGTGGCTACAGCGACCGGGCGATCGCCGACGTCGTCGGCGTCGTCTCCCTCAACATCCTCACCGGAGCGTTCAACCTCGTCGCCGGGCTCACCCCGGGCGACGAGGGCCGAGACCTGCGGTGCCGCGGCCGAGGGGATAGGCAGCGGCCTGCAAAGCCGCCCACACGGGTTCGAATCCCGTAGGCACCTCCGACAGCCGCGCCCCGGTCTCAGGACGACTCCCGTCCTCAGGCCGGGGCGCGGCTTCCTCGCCACAGGCCTTCGGTGCGTGTCGTGCACCGCATCGCCAAGAGTCGTCATCATCGCCCAAATGCGTTAGCATCGTCGCACGTCGATGAATCAATGGGAGAGCCGCGGCCGCCGATCCGCGGAGGAGATGGAGAACGAGCAGACATGGGCGCAGGACACGACCACGGCCACTCGGCCGGCGAGGCGGGACATCCCGGGGACTTCCGCAAGAAGCTCTGGATCGCCTTCGCGATCACCGCGACGATCGTCGTCGCGCAGGCCGTCGGCTCCGTCGTCACCGGCAGCCTCGCGCTGCTGACCGACACCGCGCACGCGATCGCCGACGCCTCCGGCCTGCTCGTCGCGCTGGTGGCCGCGACCCTCACGCTCAGGCCGACGACCTCGAAGCGCACCTGGGGATTCCGCCGGATCGAGGTGATCTCGGCCCTCGGCCAGTCGGCCCTGCTGCTGGTCGTCGGCACCTACGCCGCCGTCGAGGGCGTCCGCCGCCTGGTCGAGCCCCCGGAGGTGCCGGCGACCGAGCTGCTGGTCTTCGGCATCGTCGGCCTGGCCGCGAACATCGTGGCGATCGCGATCCTCTCCTCGAGCCGCGGGGCGAACTTCAACATGCGCGCCGCCTTCCTCGAGGTCCTCAACGACGCCCTGGGCTCCCTCGGGGTGATCGTCGCCGCGATCGTCATCGCGACGACCGGCTTCCAGCAGGCCGACGCCGTCGCCGGCCTGTTCATCGCAGCCCTCATCGTGCCTCGGGCGTTCAAGCTCATGCGCGAGACGGTCGGCGTGCTCATGGAGTTCACCCCCAAGGGCCTGGACCTCGACGAGGTCCGCGAGCACATCCTCGCCCTCGACCACGTCAAGGACGTCCACGACCTGCATGCCTCCACCGTCGCGACCGGCCTGCCGACGCTGACCGCCCATATCGTCGTCGACGACGAGTGCTTCACCGACGGCCACGCCGCCGAGACCCTGCACGCCGCCAAAGACTGCGTCGCCGAACACTTCGAGGTCTCGATCCACCACTCCACGTTCCAGGTCGAGACCGAGCACATCGCCGAGCACGAGCCCGCCTCGGTCAAGCACGACTGAGCGCACGGCGTCGCGGAGCGTATCCATGACCGAGAAGGAGTATCATCGTCATATGGCGATGAAGAGTGCGATTGCGGAACCGGCGACCTGGGCGGACGAGGTTTCTGAGATGACGGCCGCGGCCTGCCTCTTCCACAGCTTCAGCGATCCCTCGCGCCTGGTGATCCTCCAGCACCTCCGCCTCGGCGAGCACCGGGTGGTCGACCTCACCGAGCACCTGGGCCTGTCCCAGAGCACCGTCTCCAAGCACCTGGCCAGCCTCAAGGAGACCGGCCTGGTCGTCTCCCGCCCCGAGGGCCGCGCCTCGGTCTACTCGCTGCAGCACCCCGAGGCGCTCGTCGAGCTCTTCGCCGCCGCGGAGAAGTTCCTCGCCCTCACCGGCGACGACGTGAAGCTGTGCTCGCTGCACGGTTCGCCGGAGTCCGAGCAGCTGGCCGGTTGAGGAACGGAGCCGGGTCGGATCGCCGCCGAACTCGGGGCTCGACCACGTCACGGCCCAGCGAATGACGGGATCAGTCTCGCCTGCGGCCCGGGATGAGCCTGGCGGATTTGAGGATGAACGCGGTCTCGCTGCCGACGTGGACGAACGCGGCCGCGACCGGCGGGGGCAGGCCGAGGCCGGCATGACCGTCGTGGTCGTCGAGGCCGACGGCGAGGCCGCCGAGGCGGGCATCGACGAGGTCCGCGCCGAGCAGCTGCCCGCCGACAAGGCCTCCGCGATCACGGAGCTGGCCACCGCGCGCCCAACGGCGATGGTCGGCGACGGCATCAACGACGCACCGGCGCTGGCCACGGCCGCCGCCGGCATCGCGATGGGTGCGACCGGCTCGGCCGCCGCGGTCGAGTCGGCCGACATCTCCTTCACCGGCCACGACCTGCGTCTCATCCCCGCCGCCCTCACGCATGCGCGGCGCGGGCGGAGAATCATGACGGCCAACATCGCCCTCGCGCTGGCGATCATCGTCGTCCTGTTCCCGCTCGCCCTGTTCGGCGTGCTGGGGCTGGCCGGCGTCGTCCTCGTCCACGAGGCTGCCGAGGTCGTCGCGGTCGAGAGCGCCTGCTCTCCTTCGTCGACTGGAGAGTCGTGGACGAACAAGTGCATCTGCGCCTGTTCGTGACTGGCACACCGGAGCAGCTGGTCGCACTGAACGTCGGTTAGGTGTGATGTCCAGGGAGGTTGTGGAGCCTGGTGGCAGGCGCTGCGCCGATCGCGGAGTGGACGCGATGATGATTGTAGAAGTGCAGCCATCCAGGCAACGCGGCCCTGCGCTCCGTCTCTGAGCTATAGAACCGGGCGTAGGCCCCCGTCAGCGAGCGTGCGATGGAACCGCTCGATCTTCCCGTTCATCTGCGGCCGGTAGGGCCGAGTCCGCTTGGGCTTGATCCCGAGCTCGGTGCAGGCATCACGCCAGGCATGCGAGCGGTAGGCCGAGCCGTTGTCCGAGAGCACCCGCTCCACCTGCACGCCCAGATGCGCGAAGTAGGCGACCGCGCGGTGCTTCATGCCCTGCTGGCGCCAGACGAATCGGTGTCCGCCCCCGTCGGGGACGCGGCCGAACGTGGTGACCTCGACGTGGATCAGCGAGCCGGGGTGGGGGTGCTCGTAGCGGCGGATC
>NZ_KV809453.1:0-15123 GCF_001812555.1 Micrococcus sp. HMSC067E09
CCGCCCACCTCCGCGAGGTGGGCGGCCGCCGTCGTGGGGTCGGCCTCTGCTCAGTCGGTGACGCGCAAGACGTCGTGGACCGGGCGGAGCGTGTCCTGGGACAGGCCGAGGGGCTCGGCGAGGGCATCGAACACGGACTGGTGCTGCAGGGTGCCGTCGACGGTGGACAGGCCCGCGGCGAAGCCCGGGTCCGAGGCGAGCGCTGCCTGCCAGCCCTTCGCGGCGAGCTTCTTCACGTAGGGGAGCGTGGCATTGGTCAGGGCCGCGGTGGAGGTCTGCGGCACCGCGCCGGGCATGTTGGCCACGCAGTACATGACCTTGTCCCCCTGGAGGAACGTCGGGTCGGTGTGGGTGGTGGGCCTTGAGCCGGCGAAGCAGCCGCCCTGGTCGATCGCGATGTCCACGAGCACCGAGCCGGGGCGCATGGACTCGATCATCTGCTCGGTGACCAGCTTCGGGGCGGCGGCGCCCGGGATGAGCACGGAGCCCACCACCAGGTCTGCATCGGTGATCTGCTCGGCGAGGGTGTGGTGGTTCGAGGCGAGGGTGCGGAAGCGGCCCTGGTGCACCAGCTCCAGCTGGGCGAGGCGCTCGAGGTTCACGTCCAGCACGGTGACGTCCGCGCCCATGCCGGCGGCCACCATGGCCGCGTTCTCGCCGGCCACGCCGCCGCCGACCACCACGACCTTCGCACGGCGGGTGCCGGGGACGCCGGGCAGGAGCACGCCGGAGCCGCCCTGGGCCTGCAGCAGGTGGTGGGCGCCCTCGATGGGCGCCAGACGGCCGGCGACCTGGGACATCGGGGCCAGCAGGGGCAGGGTGGTGCCGGCGGCACCGCGGCGGGTGACCATCTCATAGGCGATGGACGTGGTGCCCGCCTCCAGCAGGGCCTTGGCGGTGTCCGGGCAGGCGGCCAGGTGGAGGTAAGTGAACACCACCTGCTCGCGGCGCATGCGCTTGAGCTCCGGGCCCACCGGCTCCTTCACCTTCAGCACCAGGTCTGCGCGCTCCCACACCTCGTCCGCGGTCTCCACGAGCTCCGCGCCGGCGTCCGCATAGGCGTCGTCCGTGACGGATGAGCCGACGCCGGCCCCAGCCTCCACGACCACCGTGTGGCCATCCCGGACCAGCTCGGTCACTCCGGCGGCGGTGAGCGCAACGCGGCGCTCGTTGTCCTTGATCTCTGCAGGCACTCCGATCAGCATGCGGACAGAGTAGGGCGGAGCGGGCCGGAAAGGACAGCATCCAGGGATCGGCGCGCCGTGTGCGCGGGGACGGGCGGTCGGTCCTGTATGACGCGCGGACGTGCCCGCCGGCCGGAGCCTGCCCGGCGGTGGCGGCGCGCGCCGTCACGCGGTGGCACGATGGTCTCTTGGCGCGGGCCCGACGCGAGGCCCGTGAGACATCGGCGGCAGCGGGGCGAAGACGCCCTCCCGCCCGAGCAGATCGGAGAAGCATCCGCATGAGCCAGAACACCACCTCCTTCTCGCCCTCCACCGCCGGCTCTGCCGACGACGGCGCCCGCGGCACCGGCACCACCCGGGTCAAGCGCGGTCTGGCGGACACGCTCAAGGGCGGCGTGATCATGGACGTGGTCACCCCGGAGCAGGCGCGGATCGCCGAGGACGCCGGCGCCGTGGCCGTCATGGCGCTCGAGCGCGTCCCGGCGGACATCCGCGCGCAGGGCGGGGTGGCTCGCATGTCCGATCCGGACCTCATCGACGGGATCGTGGACGCCGTGTCCATCCCCGTCATGGCGAAGGCGCGGATCGGCCACTTCGTGGAGGCCCAGGTGCTGGAGGCGCTCAAGGTGGACTTCATCGACGAGTCCGAGGTGCTCTCCCCGGCGGACTACGTGAACCACATCGACAAGTGGGACTTCGAGGTCCCGTTCGTCTGCGGCGCCACGAACCTGGGCGAGGCGCTGCGCCGCATCACCGAGGGCGCGGCCATGATCCGCTCCAAGGGCGAGGCGGGCACCGGCGACGTCTCCGAGGCCGTCAAGCACATCCGCACGATCCGCAAGGAGATCGCCCAGCTGAAGGGGCTGGCGGAGGACGAGCTGTACGTGGCGGCGAAAGAGCTGCAGGCCCCCTATGAGCTGGTGCGCGAGGTGGCCGAGACCGGCACCCTGCCGGTGGTCATGTTCACCGCCGGCGGCGTGGCCACCCCGGCGGACGCCGCCCTGATGATGCAGATGGGCGCGGACGGCGTGTTCGTGGGCTCGGGCATCTTCAAGTCCGGCAACCCGGCCGAGCGTGCCGCGGCGATCGTGAAGGCCACCGCCCAGTTCGACGACCCGCATGCCATCGCCGAGGTCTCCCGTGGCCTGGGCGAGGCCATGGTGGGCATCAACGTGGCGGACCTGCCCGCCCCGCACCGCCTGGCCGAGCGGGGCTGGTGAGCCGAGGCCTGCGCGTGCGTTCGCGCGGTGCCTTCGCGTGCGTTCGCGCGGCGCGGGGGCCGGTGTTCCGCAGCTGAGGAACACCGACCCCCGCGTGAGGCCGGAACGCCGCGTCAGGCGGCGTCGGCGAAGGACCCTGCGCGCCGGCGTGCGGCGGCGGACAGGAACCGCTCGTAGGCCGGGAGGGTGAGGAAGTCCGGGAACTCCTCGGCCAGCGCGACCTCGGTGAAGATCTCCCGGGCGTCGTCGAACCGATCGCCCTCAGAGCGCTCGATCCGGCCGAACTCCTCCTCGGTGAGCTGCTCCACCCACTCCCGGGTCACCGTGCGTTCGCCGCCGTCGGCCAGCCGCGCGGAGGACCCGGCATGGATCCACTGCCAGATCTGGGAGCGGGAGATCTCGGCGGTGGCCGCGTCCTCCATCAGGTTGTGGATGGCGGCGGCGCCGTTGCCCCGCAGCCAGGACTCCACGTAGCGGATGCCGACCTCGATGTTCATGCGCAGCCCCTGCTCCGTGATGGACCCGGTGGTGGCCTTGACGTCCACCAGCGCGGCGGCGTCCGGCACCACGTCGTCCCGCTTGCGGGAACGGATCTGGTTCTGGGCGTCCTTCAGGACGTCGTCGAACACCTCCATGGCCACGGGCACCAGGTCCGGGTGGGCCACCCACGAGCCGTCGAAGCCGTCTTCGGCCTCCCGGGTCTTGTCCGCGCGCACCTTGTCCAGCGCGGCGGCGTTGGCCTCCGGGTCCCTGCGGTTGGGGATCTGGGCGGCCATGCCGCCGATGGCGGAAGCGCCGCGCCGGTGGCAGGTGTGCACCAGCAGCTCGGTGTAGGCGCGCATCATCGGCTGGGTCATGGTGACCTCGGACCGGTCCGGGAGGACGAAGTCCTCGCCCCGCTCGCGGAAGGTCTTGATGATGCTGAAGATGTAGTCCCAGCGGCCGGCGTTGAGCCCGGCGGCGTGGTTGCGCAGCTGGTAGAGGATCTCGTCCATCTCGAACGCCGCGGTGATCGTCTCGATCAGCACCGTCGCGCGGATGGTGCCCTGCGGGATCTCCAGGAGGTCCTGGGCCCGGACGAACACGCAGTTCCACCACCGCGCCTCCAGGTGCGACTCCGTCTTCGGCAGGTAGAAGTAGGGGCCGCGGCCGCGGCGCAGCAGCTCCCGCGCATTGTGGAAGAAGTACAGCGCGAAGTCCGCCAGGGCTCCGGAGACGGGGGCGCCGTCCACCAGGATGCGGTCCTCCATCAGGTGCAGGCCGCGGGGCCGGACGATGATGGTGGGGCGGTCCACGAGCTGGACGCCGCCCAGCTTGTACTCCTTGCCCTCGGCCGTGGTCAGGGAGATGGTCCGGCGGATGGCGTCGTGCAGGTTGACCTGTCCGGCGATCACGTTCTCCCAGGAGGGGGTGGAGGAGTCCTCGAAGTCGGCGAGCCAGCACTTCGCCCCGGAGTTCATCGCGTTGATGGTCATCTTGCGGTCCACCGGACCGGTGATCTCCACCCGGCGGTCGCGCAGGCCGGGTGCCAGGGGTGCGACTCTCCAGGAGGCGTCCTCACGCACAGTCCGGGTGGCGGGACGGAAGTCGAGGGGCTCGCCCTCGGCGATGGCGCGCCGGCGCTCCGTGCGCAGCTCCATGAGCTCCTGGCGCCGCGGCTCCATGGCGCGGTGGAGGGTGGCGAGGAACTCCAGCGCGTCACGGGTCAGGACGCGGTCCTGGCCGGGCACGGGGGCGCCGAGCACGCGCACGCCGTTGACGGTGGTGTCGGAGTGGGTGGTCTGCAAGGTCATCATGAGGGGATCCCTTTCGATCTCTGCAGGTCCGGCTGGGCCTGCGGCTCAGCCGGTGGGCCTGCGGCTCAGTGGAACTGACCGGCCTCGGTGGACTCCTTCAGGGCCACGGTGGAGGACTCGGGGTTGATGGCGGTGGAGATGGCGTCGAAGTAGCCGGTGCCAACCTCGCGCTGGTGCTTGGTGGCGGTGTAGCCGCGGGCCTCGTCGGCGAACTCGCGCTCCTGCAGCTCCACGTAGGCGGACATCTGGCGCTCGTTGTAGCCCTTGGCCAGGTCGAACATGGAGTGGTTCAGGGCATGGAAGCCGGCCAGGGTGATGAACTGGAAGGTGAAGCCCATGGCCCCGAGCTCGCGCTGGAACTTCGCGATGGTGTCGTCGTCCAGGTTCTTCTTCCAGTTGAACGAGGGCGAGCAGTTGTAGGCCAGCATCTGGTCCGGGAACTCGGCCTTGACGGCCTCGGCGAAGGACTTCGCCAGCTCGAGGTCCGGGGTGCCGGTCTCCATCCAGATCAGGTCGGAGTAGGGGGCGTAGGCCTTGGCGCGGGCGATGCAGGGCTCGATCCCGTTGCGCACCTTGTAGAAGCCCTCGGCGGTGCGCTCGCCGGTGATGAACTCGGCATCGCGCTCGTCCACGTCCGAGGTGATCAGGGTGGCGGCCTCGGCGTCCGTGCGGGCCACGATCACCGAGGGGACGCCGGCGACGTCCGCGGCCAGGCGGGCGGCGTTGAGCGTGCGGATGTGCTGGCCGGTGGGGATGAGCACCTTGCCGCCGAGGTGGCCGCACTTCTTCTCCGAGGCCAGCTGGTCCTCCCAGTGCACGCCGGAGGCGCCGGCGGTGATCATGGACTTCATGAGCTCGTAGGCGTTGAGCGGGCCGCCGAAGCCGGCCTCGGCGTCGGCGACGATCGGCACGAGCCAGTCCTCGACGGACTGGATGCCCTCGGAGTGCTCGATCTGGTCCGCCCGCAGCAGGGCGTTGTTGATGCGGCGCACCACCTGCGGCACGGAGTTGGCCGGGTACAGGGACTGGTCCGGGTAGGTGTGGCCGGAGAGGTTGGCGTCGGCCGCCACCTGCCAGCCGGAGAGGTAGACGGCGCGCAGGCCGGCCTTGACCTGCTGGACGGCCTGGTTGCCGGTGAGGGCGCCGAGGGCGTTGGTGAACCTGCCCTCGGCGTGCTCGGCGGTGAGCTGCTCCCAGAGCTTCTCGGAGCCGCGGCGGGCGAGGGTGTGCTCCTCCTGGACGCGGCCCCGGAGGCGGACCACGTCCTCGGCGGTGTAGGTGCGCTCGACGGTGGCCCAGCGGGAGTCGGTGTCCCAGCTCTGCTGCAGCTGCTCGGCGGTGGGGGCGGTGGTGTTCAGGTCGGTCATCGTCCTGGTCCTTTCTGGGTCAAGGGCGGGCTGCTCGGCTGCGGTCTGCGGCGTCGCCTCCCGGGGTGTGGACACCACCCTGGACCCGGGCGGAGGCGCCTGGCGGCGATCGGCGCAGGAAATTTCCGCCCCGATTCCCGGTCTGTCAAGAAATGCCGGAGTTCACGCACGAACGCGAGAACTGCAGGCATCCGACTCCCCATCGGAGAAAGCACCGTGAAATGTGACAGATTGCCCTCGCGTCGGCGTGTGACCGCGGTTACTCTCGTCGCCATGACTTCCGCCCCGGAACCCACGGACACCGCCCCGCGTGCCGACTCGCTCGTGCTGGGGCGCCGCCTGCGCCATCTGCGCCGCGGCGCGGGCAGGACGCTCTCGGACGTCGCGGACCGGGTGGGGGTGACCGCCTCTCACCTCTCGCTCGTCGAGAACGGGCATCGTGAGCCGCGGCTGAGCCTGCTGTCCGAGCTCGCCGAGGTGTACGGCGTGGCCGTGGAGGATCTGCTGCGCCCGGAGGCTCCGAGCCGGCGTGCAGCCCTGGAGGTGGCCGTGGAGCGGGCCCAGCGCGGCCCGCTGTTCCAGCGGCTGGGCCTGCCGGCCCTGAAGATCGGCCCGCGCACGCCGGACGAGGTCCTCGAGGTGATCGCCGGACTCCAGGCGGAACTCGACCGGCAGATGGCAGAGCGGGTCTCCACACCGGAGGAGGCGCGCCGGGCGAACAGCGCGCTCCGGGAGGAGATGCGTGCGTGCGGGAACCACTACCCGGACCTGGAGCGCACAGCTCAGCAGCTGCGTGAAGTGGTGGACGCGGCGGACGGTCCGCTGACCCACCACCAGGTCTCCGCCCTGGCCGCGCACCTGGGCTTCGCCGTGCGCTTCGTGCCGGATCTGCCGCACTCCACGCGATCGGTCACGGACCTGAAGAACCACAGGATCTACCTGGCCCGGTCTCGGCGCCCTGATCACGATCCCCGCGCCGTCCTGCTGCAGGCCGTGTGCTCCTCCGTGCTCGGCCTGGGGGAGCCGGAGGACTACGCGGACTTCCTGCGGCAGCGCGTCTACACGAACTACCTGGCGGCGGCGATGATGATGCCGGAGCGCGCCGCGGTGCGCCTGCTGCTGGAGGCGAAGGAGCGCCGGGACATGTCCGTGGACGACCTCCGGGACCGCTTCGGCGTCTCATGGGAGTCCGCGGCCCACCGCTTCACGAACCTCGCCACCGAGCATCTGGGGCTGACCTGCCACTTTGCGAAGGTCCACGAGTCCGGGGTGTTCCACAAGGCCTATGAGAACGACGGCATCCCGTTTCCCACGGACCACATCGGGGCGATCGAGGGGCAGACGGCGTGCCGTCATTGGGTGAGCCGGAAGGTCTTCGACGTGGCCGACCACATCGGCGCGTTCCCGCAGTACACGGACACCCCGGCCGGCACGTTCTGGAGCGCTGCCGTGGTGGAGCCGACGTCCACGGGCTTCTACTCGTTGTCCGTCGGCGTCCCGTTCGACGGGGCCAAGTGGATGCGCGGACATGACACCTCCGCGCGCACCACGAGCCGGTGCCCGGACCCCGAATGCTGCCGGATGCCCTCGCCGGAGCTGGAGGCGGCGTGGGGAGGACAGGCCTGGCCGGCCGCCCGGGCCAACGCGCACCTGCTCGCGGCGATGCCCAGCGGCGCGTTCCCGGGGGTGGAGGAGGTCCAGGTGTTCGAGTTCCTGCAGACCCAGGAGGGGCGCTGGCCGCCGGAGTAACGCGCAGCCGGGCAGCAGGCCCCTTCCGGCACAGCGGCCGGCGCAGCAGGCCCCTGCCGCCCCGGTCACCGGATCCGCCGTGGCTGGCGCATACTGATCCCCATGGAGCTCGCCGTCGTCGCCACCGTCGTCGCCCTCGTGCTGCTCGCCGTGGGGGCGTTCGGCACCGTCTACCCGATCCTTCCCGGCTCGGTGCTGACCGCGGTCACTGCGGTGGCCTGGGCCTGGGTCCTCGGTTCGACCGCCTCGTGGACGTTCGGCCTGATCGCCGCGGGCTTCGCGATCGCCGGCGCCTCCGCCTCGGCGGTCCTCACCGGGCGCCGCCTGTACCGCGAGCGGGTGCCGCGCGGCCCGATCCTCGTCGGCATCGTCGCCGGCGTCATCGGCATGGTCGTGATCCCGGTGGTCGGCCTGTTCGTCGGCTTCACTGCGGGCCTGTTCGGCGCTGAGTGGGCCCGCCGCAGGGACGTCCGTGCCGCGCTGTCCTCCTCCGTGGGGGCGTTGAAGGCGATGGGCCTGGGCATGCTCATCGAGTTCGCCTGCGCCTGCCTGGCCGCGTCCATGGTCACCCTCGGCGCGCTCGTCCACTTCTTCGCCTGAGCGGCCGCCTCCGCGCCCGTTTCCCGACGACGGCCGCTCGCCTCGGACGTATGAGGCGCCTTATCCTGTCCGAACCAGTCCGTAGCCTCACGCCCAGCATGTCGAGTGGGTGTGGAGTCGGATCCGATCCGAGGTCCGCACAGGAGGTGAACAGCACGATGGGTGCAGTCATGCCGGAAATGCTCTCTGTCGAGGAGGCAACCCAGCAGTTGGCCACACTGAAGGCAAGGCTTGAACGCCGCTACGGCAGTGTCGAGGCCTTTCGCCGTGAGGCGGAGGCCTACCGGCTCGATGAGAACGAGCAGGCTCTCTTCGACCGCCTCTCGACGCTGGAGTACCTCCTTGGCGCCTGACCCGGGAACCGACGATCTTCAGCAGGCGGCAGCGGACTTCGCGGACGAGCTCACACGGACCGTGCAGTGGGCGAACCCCGAGTGCGTCCCCTTTCGTGCCATGGGCGTGGAAGGACGTGACAGGGTCGTTGTCGCGCAGTCCCCGGACACTGGGATCGACCTTCTCGTCGGCGGCGAGAAGTTGATCCTCCTGAAGGTGCGCTTCGACTGCGCGTTCGACCACGAGGGGCGGTTCCTGGCTGTGGAGCGCTCACATTTCCACGTCTCGGCAGCAGTGTCGAAGAAGCACCCGCTGTTCCGGTTCGAGTATGAGAGGTCGGCGAATCGGACACCGTCTGCGCACTTCCACATCCATGCCCATCGCGATTCGATGACCTAACTCATGGTGAAGTCGGGCAGTGCGTCGAGGACCGGACGAAAGCGCACAGAGCCGGGATACCTGCCCACGATCCAGGACCTCCACTTCCCCCTTGGTGGACACCGGTTCAGGCCGTGCCTGGAGGACGTGCTGACGATGCTGGCCGACGAGTTCGGATTGGACCGTCACCCGGACGCCTTCGCCCGCTGGGATGAGGGACGGGCACGATGGAGGAAACGGCAACTCGGCAGTGCGGTCCGGGACGACCCGCAGACCGCAGTACGGTCCCTCCGTGCCCTCGGATACACGGTCGACTGGACGGGCACGGCCGGTGCTGAGCCGGGGACACGAGAGGACAGGCTCCGTTCGCTTTGAACGTGCGCTCTGACGGCTGGCCGCCTCCGCGCCCGTTTCCCGACGACGGCCGCTCGCCTCGGCCGTGCGCCCTCGCCTCAGGGCTTCGCAGGAGCGGAGGGGCCGCAGGTCCGAGGGGCCGTGCCGGGGGTCATTCCACGATCGCGTCCTGCTCCTGCTCGTCCAGCGCCAGGGAGGAGAACCACAGTATGTGCTCACGCAGGGCGGCCACGGTCGTCTCGGTGTCCGCGGCGGTGTAGGCGGCCAGGATCTGCCGGTGCTGCTGCTGCAGGCGGGCCCGGACGTCGTCCCAGTCCCGGCGGCCGGCCACGGTCTCCTGCACGTAGCCGACCGTGGCCTCGCGCAGGGACTTCATCATCGTCTCCACCACCACGTTGCCGCCGAGTGTGGACAGCAGCACGTGGAACTCGGCGTCGAGATGGTGGAACTCCTCGGCCGGCAGGTCCGGGGAGTCCATGCGGTCCAGCAGTTCGCAGGCCCGGCGCAGGATCTGTTGAGCCTCCTCGCCGGACTTGCCGTGCGGACCGCGGGCGCGGCGGGCGGCGCCGGTCTCCAACAGCAGGCGGGTGGAGACGATGTCCGCCACGGGCAGCGCCTGGGTGGCCACGTGCATGCGCAGCGCCCACGTCAGCGCGGCGGACGGCTCGGAGATCACGATCGCGCCGGATCTCGGCCCGGACCCGGCGGCGGTGCGGACCAGGCCCATGGCGTCCAGGACGCGCACGGCCTCGCGGACGGAGGGCCGTGAGATGCCGAACTGCTCGGCCAGGACGCGCTCGCCGGGGAGTTTGTCCCCGACCTTGATCGAGCCGGCGCGCAGCTCCTGTTCCAGCCACTCCAGGACGACGGCGGAGGTGCGGGCAGTGGGAGAGTCGGTCACGGAGCCGGCACCAGCCAGTGCAGGACGTTCGACTGCAGGAACACCAGGGTGCAGACGGCCAGCAGCAGCAGCAGCGACCAGCCGACCACCTTGCGGAACACGGCGGACTCCTGGCCCTCCATGCCCACGGCGGTGGCCGCGATCGCCAGGGACTGCGGAGAGATCATTTTGCCGACCACGCCGCCGGAGGTGTTCGCGGCCACCATGAGCGCCGGGTCCAGGCCGGCATTGTGGGCGGCGGTCTGCTGCAGGGTGGCGAACAGAGCGTTCGCGGAGGTGTCAGAGCCGGTGACCGCCGTGCCGAGCCAGCCGAGCACGGGGGAGAGGAAGGCGAAGGCGGCGCCGACGCCGGCGATCGCGGTGCCCATGGCCAGGGTCTGGCCGGAGAAGTTCATGACGTAGGCCAGGGACAGCACGAGCATGATGGTCAGGGCGGAGAAGCGCATGCGCCAGAAGCAGCGTCCGATCTCGGCGAGGGCGTCGCCGAAGGACAGGGGGCGGGAGCCGCCGTCGTTCCACACGGTGTAGACCACGGCCACGATCAGACCGGTGATCAGCAGCAGGGTGCCCGGGGAGGACAGCCACTGCAGGGAGTAGACGGTGCCTCCGATCGGCTCGCCGGCGGCGTCCAGCAAGTGCCCGTCCAGGCCGGGCCACGGGATGGTCGCGTCGGTGGACTTGAGGAACGCGGGGATGTCCGCGCCCAGCGTCCAGAGCTTGGCGATGCCGAACACGGTCACCACGGCGAGGTACGGGAACACGGCCATCCAGATGCGGCGGCCGGTGAGCTCCTGGGCGGAGGTCGTGCTCGGCTCGATGCCGAGGCGGGCAGAGGCCTCGGCCGCGCCCTTCGGACGCCAGAAGCGCAGTAGCACCACGGCGGCGGCCATGGCGGCCAGGGAGGCGACCACGTCGGTGAGCTCGTAGGAGAAGTGCGCGGAGGACCACCAGATGGCCGCCGCGAAGACGCCGCCGATCACCAGCAGAGCCGGCCAGGTGTCCTTCACGCCGTGCAGGCCGTCGATCAGCGCGACCAGCAGGAAGGGCACGAAGATCGCCACGAACGGGGCCTGGTGGCCGACGATCGCGCCGATGTGCGCGGCGTCGATCCCGGTGAGCTGGCCGGCGGTGGTGATGGGGGTGCCGACGGCGCCGAAGGCGACCGGGGCGGTGTTGGCGATCAACACCACGGTGGCGGCCTTCAGCGGAGGCAGGCCGAGCGCCAGGATCATGGTGGCGGTGATGGCCACGGGGGCGCCGAAGCCGGCGAGGGCCTCGAGCATGCCGCCGAAGCAGAAGGCGATCAGCACGGCCTGGATGCGGATGTCCCCGCCGCCGATCGAGTCGAAGATCGCGCGCATGTCCTCGAAGCGGCCGGAGAGCACCGTCACCTGGTAGAACCACAGCGCCATGACCACGATCCAGACGATCGGGAACAGGCCGAACACGGCGCCCTGGCTTGCGGAGAGCAGCGCCAGGGGCGCCGGCATGCCGTAGCCGAGGATCGCGACGGCGAGCGCGGCCACGAGGGCGGCGATGCCGGCCTGCCAGGCCTTGGCCTTCACGATGATCAGCAGCAGGAAGAACGTCAGCAGCGGGACGGCGCCGAGTAGCGCCGAGAGCCCGAGGCTTCCGCCGACGGCGTCGGTGGTGGCGGTGAACGTGGACACGGTGACTCCTGGTGGTGTGCGGGCAGGCGGGATAGCTGTGGACTGACCACTGTGGTCTGACCGCAGAATGTATATGGCCCGGGTCACAGTTGGCAAGCGCGGGATGATCCGGCCGGAGGTCACGCGGGACCAGGCGGCCGGATGTCACGCGGAACGATCCGGCCGGACGTCACACGGGACGATCCGTCCGGACGTTACTTCGTCCCGGGCGGGGGATTCCGCCGCCCTGCCCCTCAGGTGTTGTGCCCCGTGTCACCGCGCGCTATGGTCTGACCACATCGGGGTGGCGTCGTCGGTCTCCGGTCCGCGGACCGCCCCGGGCTCCCGGACGGTCCGGGGAGCGGCCACGCCGCCGTGCCCGGCCTCCGCGTGAGAACCGAACCCGCACATCAGCCTCCATGGAGGAGCGTCATGAAGATCGCCCTGTTCGCCACGTGCATCGTGGATGCGATGTACCCGCGGGTCGCGCACGCCACCGTGCAGATCCTCGAGCGCCTCGGCCACGAGGTCGTCTTCCCTGCAGGCCAGGGGTGCTGCGCCCAGATGCACGTGAACTCCGGCTACATGGCCGACGCCCTGCCGGTGGTCCGCAATCACGTGAAGACCTTCACCGAGGCGGACTACGACCTCGCGGTGGCCCCCTCCGGCTCCTGCGTCGCCTCGCTCGGCCACCAGCAGCCGATGGTCGCCCGCCGCGGCGGGGACGAGGGCCTGGCCAAGGACGCCGAGGCCGTCGCCTCCCGCACCTACGAGCTCGCCCAGCTGCTCACGGACGTGCTCGGCGTGACCGACTCCGCCGCCCAGCTCGGCTCCTGGTTCCCGCACGCCGTCACCTACCACCCCTCCTGCCACGGCATGCGCCTGCTGCGCCTCGGCGACCGGCAGAAGGACCTGCTGCGCAGCGTCGGGGGCATCGACTTCCACGAGCTGCCGGACGCGGAGGAGTGCTGCGGCTTCGGCGGCACCTTCGCCCTGAAGAACGCGGACGTCTCCGGCGCCATGGCCGAGGCGAAGATCGCCAACGTCACCGCCTCCGGGGCGTCGCTCTGCTCTGGCGGGGACGCCTCCTGCCTCATGCACCTGGGCGGGGCCATGTCCCGCCGGGGCTCCACCGGCGCGGACGGCACCCCGCTGCGCACCGTCCACCTGGCCGAGATCCTCGCCTCCACCCGTGAGGAGCCCCTGGACGTCTCCGGCCCGCTGGAACTGTCCATTCCGGGCGGGAAGGCGAACGTCCGTCGTCGGGAATCCGCTAACACCGCGACGACGGCACCGGCCGCCGCCACTCAGCCCGCCTCCCAGCCGACCACCGAGGAGGTCTCCCGATGAGCCGCACCGACCTGGGCATGCCGACCGTCCGTCCCGCATACGGCCACGGCCACATCACCCTGGACGAGCCCTTCCCGGACTCGGCCCGCACGCAGCTGGGCAACGCCCAGATGCGCAAGAACATCCGCCACGCCACCCACTCCATCCGTGCCAAGCGGGCCAGAGTGGTGGACGAGCTGCCGGACTGGCAGCGGCTGCGTGCCGCCGGGTCGGCGCTGAAGCAGCAGGTGATGGCGGACCTGCCCGCGCTGCTCGAGCAGCTGGAGGCCAATGTCACCGCCCGCGGCGGCGTGGTCCACTGGGCCCGGGACGCCGAGGAGGCCAACCGGATCGTCACCGAGCTGGTCAAGGCCAAGGGCGTGGACGAGGTCATCAAGGTCAAGTCCATGGCCACCCAGGAGATCGGGCTCGAGGAGGCGCTGAACGCCGAGGGCATCGCCGCCACCGAGACGGACCTCGCGGAGCTGATCGTCCAGCTGGGGCATGACAAGCCCTCGCACATCCTCGTCCCGGCCATCCACAAGAACAGGAACGAGATCCGGGACATCTTCGTGCGGGAGATGGAGGAGACGGACGAGTCCCTGACCTCCGAGCCGAAGGACCTGGCCGAGGCCGCCCGGCGGCATCTGCGCGAGCGGTTCCTGCGCTCATCCGTGGCGATCTCCGGCGCGAACTTCGGCGTGGCCGAGACCGGCACGCTGTCCGTGGTGGAGTCCGAGGGCAACGGCCGCATGTGCCTGACCCTGCCGGAGACGCTGATCACGGTGATGGGCATCGAGAAGCTGGTGCCGACCTTCCAGGACCTCGAGGTCTTCCTGCAGCTGCTGCCGCGCTCCTCCACGGGCGAGCGTATGAACCCGTACACCTCCATGTGGACGGGCGTCACGCCCGGCGACGGCCCGCAGGAGTTCCACCTGGTGCTGCTGGACAACGGCCGTTCTGCGGTGCTCTCCGACCCGGCCGGCCGCTCGGCCCTGCACTGCATCCGCTGCTCGGCCTGCATGAACGTGTGTCCGGTGTACGAGCAGACCGGCGGCCACGCCTACGGCTCCGTGTATCCGGGCCCGATCGGCGCGATCCTCTCCCCGCAGCTCACCGGCGTGGAGGACGGCGCCAACGGCACCCTGCCCTACGCGTCCAGCCTCTGCGGCGCCTGCTACGACGTCTGCCCGGTGGCCATCGACATCCCGTCCATCCTGGTGCATCTGCGCGACCAGGACGTCCAGGCCACCCACGCCCGGAAGAAGGCGGAGAAGAAGGTCCCGGTGCCGTCCCAGATGGACCTGATGATGAAGGGCGCCTCCACGGTGATGTCCTCCGGCTCCCTGATGGGCCTGGCCGAGCGGGGCCTGCCGGTGGGGCGCCTGCTCGCCGGCAAGGACGCGAAGCTCGGCTGGCTGCCGGGCATTGCCGGCGGCTGGACGGACCAGCGCGACGTGCCCGCCCCGCCCCAGGAGTCCTTCCGCCACTGGTGGAAGAGGAACCGCAGCGGAAGCGGTCAGCAGGACGCCGAGCAGACCACGACCTCCGAGGAGGAGCAGGCATGAGCACCGCGAAGGACGAGATCCTCGGCCGCATCCGCACCGCACTGGCGGACCGGCCGCAGCCGGATACGGTGGAGCGCGACTACCGCCGCGTCTCCGAGGCGAGCCGTGAGCAGGTGGTCGAGCAGCTCGTGGACCGCCTCGAGGACTACCGGGCCAACGTCTACCGGGAGACCGCCGAGACCGTCGCCGCCCGCGTGGGCGAGCTGCTGACCGACGCCTCCTCCTACGTGGTCCCCTCCGGGCTGGAGGCCTCCTGGCTTCCCGACGACGGCGGCGCACCCGAGGCCCGCCGGCTCACCGAGCCGGCGGTCGGGTCCGCAGACGCCGGTGAGGAGCGGCGCGTGCTGAGCACGCGGGAGCTCAACGAGGTCTCCGCCGTGGTGACGAGCTCGACCGTCTCTTGCTCCGAGACCGGCACGATCTTCCTCTCCGGCCGCCCCGACGAGGGCCGCCGGGCGATCTCCCTGGTGCCGGACCACCACATCTGCGTGGTGCCGCTGGAGTCCGTGGTGGAGCTGATCCCGGAGGCGTTGGAGCGGCTCGAGCCGACCGCGCCGATCACGATGATCTCCGGTCCCTCCGCCACCAGTGACATCGAGCTGGAGCGTGTGGAGGGCGTGCACGGGCCGCGCCGGCTGGATGTGATCCTGCTCGGTTGAGGCGCTGAGGCGCTGAGGCAGACACGACGGCGGGGG
>NZ_KV809453.1:15223-55435 GCF_001812555.1 Micrococcus sp. HMSC067E09
CGGGGACGAGGCGATTGTGCCTCGTCCCCGCCGTGCTGTGTGCGCAGGGTGCGCGGAGGACGGTCCGTCCGGAACCGGTCAGATCATCGGGCGGCCCTGCCTGCGGGCCTCGCGCATCTCCTTGAAGAAGTTGCCGGCGATCACGGCGAGCACGCCGAAGACGATCACGGGCCACATCAGGACGTACACGGTCAGGGCGACGGTCATGTCAGCTGCCTCTCTGTTGTCGGTCGGTGTGCTCAGCGGGCGGCGGCGGTCTGCTTCTCGTCGGCGGTGGCCGCAAGGTCGCGGTCGTCGAAGTCGCCGGTGACCTGCTTGATGCGATCGAAGTCGAACTCCTGCGTGGAGCGGAACGACATCAGGTAGCAGACCAGGAAGGACACCGCGTACGCCACCAGCGCGCCGGAGAGCTCGAGGTAGTCACGCAGGAACCCGAAGGCCACGAAGCACATGGCCACGGAGGCGGCGATGCCCACGACCTTGCCGGCGGTCGGGCCGAAGAAGCCGAACGCCATGATGCCCAGGACCACGCCCACGCCGATCACGCAGAGCGCCTCCACCACGATGCCCCACAGCCCGTCCACCGGGAACCAGCCGAAGCGGACCGGCAGGAACACGGCGAGGGCCGCCAGCACGGAGACGGTGAACGCGGCGTTGGTGACCTTCTTCCAGTAGAAGGAGGCGATCACCGGGAACACCAGGCAGCCCCAGAGGGCGCCGACGAACACCAGCAGGTCCAGGATGTTGAACTTCGCCGTGGCGAAGTACAGGGCGGCCGCGGTGGCCACGATCATGGTGATGCGGCCGATCAGCAGCATGGTCTTCGGGTCCGCGTTGCCGCGTCCCTTGGACTGCCCGTAGATGTCCGCCATGACGATCGACGACAGGGCGGACAGGTCCGAGTCCGCGGTGGAGGACAACGAGCCGATGATCATCAGGAACGCCAGGGCGACGACGGCCAGCGGCAGGTACTCGGCGACGATCTGCGGGATGAGGTTGTTCACGTCCCCGTCCATGGGGGTGATGCCGAGGTAGAGCGCCATGACGCCGAGCATGCCGATGCCGATCACCGAGCCGCCGTAGCCGATGGTGGCGGTGACGAAGGTCGGCTTGATCAGGTCCTCGCGCACGGCGAAGAGGCGCTGGGCGATGGTCTGGTTGCCGATCGCGTAGGCGAGCACGGCGGCGATGTACGGCGCGCCCTGCTTCATGAACGCCTCGGAGGAGAAGAAGTCCTGCTGCTCGGCGGACACGTTGCCTGCGGCGACGCCGGCCTCGAACATGGCCGGTCCGCCGGCGGCGAAGAACACGGCCGGGATGATGACCACGCAGGCCCCAAGCATCGCCATGACCTGTGCGAAGTCCGTCAGCACGGAGGCGCGGAAGCCGGACCACAGGGTGTAGAGCAGGACGCCGGCCGCCACGATCAGGATGCCCGCGCCGAACGGCAGCGGGGACAGGATGGCGATCAGCGCACCGCCGGCGATGAAGTTCGAGGTCAGGGAGATGACCGAGCCGAGCACGTTGGAGCCGGCGAGCATCAGCTGGGAGGAGCGGCCGTGGCGGGCGTACATGACCTCGGCCAGGGTGTGGGCGCGCGGTGCGACGGAGCGGATGCGCTTGCCGAACGGGTAGATGAACAGGATCATCAGCGCGCCCCACAGGCCGTAGTGGATGGGGCCGGAGATGCCGTAGGTGTAGCCGGCCGAGGCGGAGGCGTACATGGAGGACGCCCAGATCCAGGTGGCGGTCATGGAGGCGGCGGAGATGCCGAAGCCGATCTTGTTGCCGGCGGTCATGTAGGAGTCTGCGTTCTCCTTGCGCCGGGAGATCGCGACCGACATCCACATGGTGCCGCCGTAGAAGACGAGCAGGAGGACGACGACGCCGACGACGCCGAGGGTGGTCAGTGTTGCTCCGTCCGAAGCGGGCGGCATGCAGGTTCCTTTCGTCAGTGTGGACACAGGACAACGGACCCGGGACAGCGTGCGGCAGGGGCGCACGCACGTGCCGGGTCCGCAGATGACCATGTCATGGATCGACTGTGAGTTTCCACCAGGAAGTCAGGGAGCGTTCACCTGGCGGTGGTGGGGTACGGGGCTTCGTATGCTGGTCTGCATGCCTGGAGCGCACCCGGAACGAGCAGGAGGTGGCCGCCGTCGTGCCCGGCCGACGGCAGACGGCGGCGGGCCGCACGGACGACGCCCCCTGCTGCCGGCCTGGGCGTGGGCCGTGCTGCTCGTGCTCGCCGTGGCGGCGCACCTGGTGGTCCTCTATCTGCCGGGGGAGGGCCTGCCCGCGCAAGGGTTCGAGATCCCCTTCCTGGACAAGCTCATCCACGTGGCGGTGTTCGCGGCGCCGACGCTGGCGGCCGTGGTGTTGGGACGCAGCGCCTGGTGGTCCGTGCCGTTCCTGGTGCACGCCCCGGTCAGCGAGTGGGCGCAGGCGACGTTCGTGCGGCAGCGCTCGGGAGACCTCTGGGACATCGTCTCGGACGTGGTGGGCGTGGTGCTCGCCGTGGCCGTCGGACGCCGGCTGCAGCGCGGATTGGTGGCCGGGCGCGAACGGGAGTATGCTTCACGGGTGCCTCTCGCAAGGTAAGTGAGCACGGGGCTATAGCTCAGTTGGTAGAGCGCGTCGTTCGCAATGACGAGGTCAGGGGTTCAATTCCCCTTAGCTCCACAGCTGGATAAGGGCCGGAATCGTTGAGATTCCGGCCCTTTTTCTTCTGTGCGCAGGACGCATCGGTGCAGGGTGACGGGCTGTGCGCAGGACTGCTCACAGGCGTGGCAGAGGGACTCGAACGGTCGAAGGCGCCCCATGGCATACAGTCAGGTTCTATCCGCGCTTCGCCGTTCCCGTCGGGGGCAGTCCAGGTGCACCCCTGGACCCGCTGCGTCATGCAGGCCCACCCGGTGTGCGGCGAATCGCCCTTCCTGAGGAGGCACCGTGCGTCTTGCACTGCTCGCGCATCCGCGCCATCCCCTGCGTCCCCCGTTCGACGGTGGGCTGGAGGCACATACCGCGCTCACGGTCCGCCACCTGGCGCGGCTCGGTCACGATGTCACGGTCTTCGCCCGGGAAGGCAGCGATCTGGAGGCCCGGGACGTCGGGCCTCGGGCAGGGTCGGTGACCGTGGTACCGACGTTGCCTGTCCTGCCCGGTCCGCGGCCGGCGCCTGAGGCGGACGGCGTGCAGGAGCAGTGCCAGACCCCGGTGAACGGCACGCGCTGGTGGTCTGCCGAGCCGTGGACGCCGCCGTCGGACGACGTCATGGACGCCGCGCTGACCGCCGCCTGCCAGCAGGTCCTCGGCGGCGGATTCGACGCCGTGCTGAACAACTCGCTCTCCCCGGTGCCGCTGCAGCTCCTGGAGGAACTGCCGATGCTGACGGTCCTCCACACCCCGGCGACTCTGCCCCGGGTGCTGGCAGTCCTGGGCCGCCCGGGCTGGCGGCCGTCTCCGCTCCACCGCTGGGCCTCGGTGTCCGCGGCGAACGCCGCCACCTGGTCCCACTGGATCCCGGGGATCGACGTGGTCCACAACGGCATCGAGACCGAGCTGTGGCAGTCCGGCTCCGAACCGGTCCCCGGCCGCGCCGTGTGGGTCGGCCGCATCACCGAGGAGAAGGGCCTGCACATGGCCATCGAGGCCGCGCGCGGGGCCGGGATGGAGCTGCACTTCGCCGGGCCGATCGCAGACCACGACTACGTGGAGCGCATGGTCTTGCCGCTGCTCGGGGAGGACACGGTGCACCGCGGGCACCTGGACCACGCGGAGGTCGCCGCGCTGATGGGGGAGGGCGAGGTCTGCCTCGTCACCCCGCTGTGGGCCGAGCCGTTCGGGCTGACCGCCGTGGAAGCCATGGCCGTCGGCACCCCGGTGGCGGCCGTGCTGACCGGCGCCATGGCCGAGGTGGTGGCGCCGCAGGCCGGGGCGCTGGCCGAGCACCACACCGCCGCCGCCCTCACCGCCGCCGTGCACACCGCCCGGACACGCAGCCGCACCGCCACCCGGGCATGGGGACAGACCTTCAGCGCCGCCGCCATGGCCGAGTCCTACGACGCCCTGCTCCGTCAGGCGATCCAGCGCAGCACGTCTTCGGCGGACCGTGGGCCGGGGCCGGGGCCGGGGCCGGGCCTGGGGCCGGGGCCGAACGGCCCGACGTCGAACCGGACAGGACAGGCGCACCGCTGCAGCCCAGAGCGTCCGTGGGGCACGGTGTGAGGCGCGTCCTCTACTACGCGCACCAGCACGGTTCCGGACACCTGCAGCATGCAGCCGCGGCAGCCGGCACGGGACGGTTCGACCTCACCGTGGTCTCGGCGCACGCGCGCGCGGCGGAGGTGGTCGGCCGGGCCGCTGCCACCGCGCGGGTGCCCCGCCCGGCCGTGCTGCCCCTGCCCTCGGACCTCGTGGACGGTCACGTCCAGCCCACCGGGTCGCCGCTGCACCACACACCCACCGGCCCGGCGATCCGAGACCGGTTCGCCGCGCTCTTCGACGCCGCCCGCAGGACCGGCGCCGAGGCCGCCGTGGTGGACGTGTCCGTGGAGGCCGCGCTGTTCCTGCGCCTGGCCGGCTACCCCGTGGCACACCGCCGCATGCACGGGGACCGGACGGACGCGGCCCACCGGATCGTCTACGCCGAGGCCGACCACCTGTTCGCCCACTACCGTGCCGAACTCGAGGACCCGCGGTGGCGGGCCGAGCACGGGGACCGGACGACCTTCCTCGGCTCGGCGGATCTGACGGGGCGGCTCGAGCGGAGGGCCTCGACGCCCCCGGCCGGCCTCCGGGGAGCGCACATCGCCGTGCTCACCGCCACCGGAGGCGGGGGCGTGGCCGTGGACGCGCTCCGACGTGCGGCGGAGGCGGTCCCGCAGGCGGTCTGGCACGTGCACGGGCCGGTGCGCGGACAGGGACAGCAGGAGGCCCCCGCCTCCCTCTCCGCCGGGGCGACGGAGAGGAAGGCGGAGAGGAATGCGAGCGCCCACAGGGCCACCGACGGGACCGCCCCGGCGCGTGCGGGGGAGGGCGGACTTCCCGCGAACCTCGTGCTCCACGGGTGGGCCGAGGACGTCCCCGGGGTCCTCGCCGCCGCAGACCTCGTGGTGGTCTCCGCAGGCCACGGCGGCACCGTGGAGGCGGTCGCCTCCGGACGACCCGTGGTGATGGCCCCGGAACCGCGCCCCTTCGCGGAACAGCACCGATTCGCCGAGGCCGCCCGCCGCTGCGCCGGGGTGCCCTGGGCCGTCTGGGAGGACCCGGTGACCGACTGGGCCGGCGCTGTGCAGGCCGCGGCCGAGGACCCGGGCTCCGCGGACCGTCTGGCTGCCGCCCTGCTCACCCCGCCGGACGAGTACGCCGACCTGTGGGAACGGGCCGTGGAGCGCACGATCGCCGGGCGGCAGCCGCGCTGACCGCCGGGCGGCGGCCGCGCTGACCTCCGGCCTCCGCGTCAGTAGGCGGCGTCCGCCACCTTCGCGGCGGCGAGCTCCTGTTCGGTCGGACGGCGCCGCAGCTCGAGCCGCCCGCCGTCCTCGTCCCAGTCGACGAGCCCGGCCGCGGCGAACTCGCGCAGCCAGCCCTCCATGGGCCAGAGGCCGTGCACGGCACGGAAACGCCGGGCGTTGACCAGGATGTCCTCGAGGTGGTTCAGCGGAGGACGGTGCACGCCGTGGTGCTGGTGGAACACCTCGGCCGGATGGAAGCGCAGGCCCATCCCGGCGTCACGGGCGCGGAAGGCCAGGTCCGTGTCCTCGGCGCCATAGCCGACGTAGCCCTCGTCCAGGCCGCCGATCGCCTGCAGGAGGCTGCGCCGCATCGCCAGCACGAGCGTCCACACCATGTGCCACTGTTCGGAGTCCCCGGCCGGCAGGTGTGCCCGGGCGCCGTGCGGCACGGACGCCGCGCGCAGGGCCGCGTCCTCGGGCAGGGCGGCCTCCGCGAGACCGGTCCGCTCGCGCCAGTCCGGCAGCAGGTACCGCGGCGTGCCCATCACCATCGCGTGCGGGTGGGCGGCCACCTCCGCGGCCAGCTGCTCCACGGTGCCGTCCGCGGGGAGGCAGTCCACATCCAGGAACACGAGGATCTCGGCCGATGCGAGCGCGGCGGCACGGTTGCGTGCGGCGGCCAGCGGCAGGTGCCCGTCGGCGGCCACGTGCCCCACAGTCACCGGCAGGTCCGTCTCCGGCACCTGCCCGTCAGGCTGGCCCATGAACACCACCACAACCTCATCCGGCCGGCGCGTCTGCCGTTCCAGTGCCTGCAGTACCCGGGCCAGGTGGGTGTCCCGGTCCCCGGTGATCACCAGGACGGCCACACGCTCCGCGTGCTGCCGCCGCGCAGTGCGGACCGCCCGCGCACAGGCTGCGGCGTGGGAGGACGCCACCTGGGCCCGCTGCGTCCGGCGCCACAGCGGCGGTGCCGGCTTCCGGGGGCTCAGAGCCATGCGCCGGATCGCCTCCGCTGCGGCGGCCGGGTCCTGCATCCCGACGACGGCCACCCCCTCCCCGGGGCGGCCCGCCTCCGACGCCTGTTCGCCCGGCAGGGGCGTGTCCGCCACCTGGGAGGCGATCGCACCGACGTCCGTCACCACCACCGGCGTCCCCAGGTCCCGGCACATCTCCACCCAGCCCGAGTGCGTGCCCCGCACGTAGGGCAACACGGACACGGCGGCCCGCCGCAGCAGGGCGTGGAGGGAGGCGTCGTCCAGTCGCGGGTGCTCCCACACCCGGATCCCGAGCTCCTCCGCCGAGGCCCGCAGCCGGTCTGCCCGCACCGGGTCCTGGGTGGTCTCCTGCATCTCCAACACCGCCTGTGCCGGACGGCCCTGCGCCCGCAGCCGTCGCACCCCCTCCGCGACGGCAGGCAGCAGCGGCTCCGGGTCCACGGAGGCGCGCAGGTCCTTGGCATGCACCAGCACCAGGAGCTCCTCGCCGGGACCGGGACCCTCGCCCGCGGCGTCCTCGTCCTCCCGGTCCAGCGGCAGCACGTGCGGGTGCGGGATCACGATGGCTTCACGCCCGTAGTCCTTCCGCACAGCCTCCGCGGCCCCGGTGGAGAGCGTCACCACCTCGTCCGCGGCGGCCAGCAGCACGGCCAGCCGAACCCGGTGCGCGGGCTGCTCGGACTCCGGCAGGTGGGGGTTCTCCAGGTCATGGACGGTGACCAGCACGGCTGTGCCGACGTCATCGGCGGCATCCATGGCCGCCTGCAGCTGAGCCGGGGTGAAGTGCTCGAAGCCGAAGTGCACGTGCAGCACGTCCGGGCGGTGCTCGCGGATCCACTCCGGGGTCAGGGCGGACGGCGGCCACCACACGCCCGGTTCCGCTCCGGGGACCTCCGGGTCGGGCAGGTGCTCCACTGACGTGGCCGTCGCATCACCCCCGGACCCGGCTCCGTGGGGGCCGGACGGGCCCGCAGCGGCGTCACGCTCGCCGTCGGGAGAGGAGTCCGGGAGGGGGAGCAGGTGCCGTACATACGGGTGGTCCGCGGGAACGGGCTGGACGATGAGCGGCATGCATACTCCTGACGGCGGCGACGCCCAGCGCTTCTCCTGCGGGCGGGCCGCCCCTAGTGTGGGCGGGCGCCCCCGGTCGGAGCGCGCCCGCCATTCCACCACTCCGGGAGGTGCCGTGACCACAGCCCAGTCGCCTTCACTCGACCCTGAAGTGGAGGGACGCCGCCGCCACTATGGGCACTTCTACGGGCTCACGCCCCTGCCCGAGCAGCCGCTGCTGCTGGTGTGGGGCAACTGCCAGGGGGAGTCCTTCCGGCTGCTGCTCGGGGAGGAGCCGGGCACCGCGCTGGCCGACGGCGAGCTGGCCTCCGTCCGTGTCCCGCCGGCGTTCGAGCTGACCGCGGACGAGGTCCCGCTGCTGCACCGTCTGGTGGCCCGGGCCCGGGTGCTGGTCTCCCAGCCGATCCCGGACGACTACCGCGGCATGCCGGTGGGGACGGGCCAGCTGGCCGCGCTGTTGCCGGAGGGCGCCGAGCTGGTGCGCGTGCCGGTGCTCTACTGCACCTCGCGCTTCCCGTGGCAGACCACGCTGCGGCACTGGAAGGCCGCCCCCGGCGCCGCCGAGCGTCCCGGCGAGGATCCGCCACTGGTGCCGTATCACGACCTGCGGACCCTGGTGGAGGCACACGGCCGCCTCACCGGTGCGGAGGTCGCCGTGCGTGCCGCGGCCGCCTGCGGCGCCGGCACCCGCCTTCCCGTGGATCCCGCCTCACTGCAGGAGGCGGCCGAGGAATCCGTGGGTCTGCTCGCGCACCGCGAGAAGGTCAGGGGACTGCTGCCGGTCTCGGACCTGGTGGCCGCCGAGCGGGGCGTGGGCTTCCATGCCGTGAACCACCCGGACAACCCGCTGCTGCTGGCGGCGGCGCAGCGGGTGGCCGAGGAGATCGGGCGGCGGACCGGACTGTGCCCGGAGGCGGCCCTTCCGGCGGACGGTCGCACCCTGCTGGGCGGGATCCGCACACCGGTGGAGGAACAGGTGGTCGAGGCTCTCGGGCTGGACTGCGAACCGCGGCCGGAGTGGACCATCGGCGGGGAGACAGTTCTGGACGCGGTGGTGCGGCAGACGCATCTGGACTGGTACCTGTCCAACCCCGCCTGCGTGGCCGCCGGCATGGAACGCTTCGCCGCCCGCATCCGGCTGCTGAGGATGCTGCCGTGACCGGCCGAGCACGCCGGGTGCACCTGGTGGCGGTCGGGCCGGCCGAGCACGGGGTGACCCGTCACGCCCTGCAGACCGCGGCACGCGCCCAGCAGACGTTGGCCGGCACCTGGGACGTGGAGCTGGTGCGCTGCCCGGATGCGGACGCGTTCCGTGCGGCGGGGCAGCGGCTGGGGGCGGCCGCGGCGGCGGGCGGGGCTGTCCATGTGGACGTCACCGACGCGCTGTTCGGGGACGGTCCTGCCGAGGCGGCCGCCGTGCTGCGGCAGGTGCTGCCCGCGTCTGCGACGATCGCACTGCACGATGTGCCCCAGCCTGCCGAGGGCGCCGCGCGCTATGCGGCCCGGGCGGCGGCCTACGCCGAGCTGGCGCGGTCCTTCGCCGCCGTGGTGGTGGCCAGCGAGCACGAGGCAGGGTTCCTGCGTGCCGCCTGCGCGGACGCCGAGGGCCTCGGCGGGGAAGCGTGTGGGGGAACCCGCGACCCGGCGACCGGGGACGACGGGACGTACGACCGGGGCACGGGGGAGCCGGCGCCGATCGCCGTGGTCCCGCTGCCCGTGCCGGACGCGCGGGGCGACGTCGGTGGGGAGGACGGGGAACCCGAGATCGAGGGGCTGGGCCGGGACGTGGTGGTGCTGGGCCACCTGTACCCCGGCAAGGGCCATGCCGAGGCGATTGCCGCCCTGGCCGCCGTGCGCGGTGAGGCCGTGGCGCGGGGCGTGTCCCTGGAGGGGTTCCCGGACCGCGTGACCGCGCTCGGGCCGGTGGCGGCCGGGCACGACGACCTCGTCGCCGAGCTGGAGCGGGCCGCCGCGGACAGGGGGGTCGCCTTCAGGGTGACCGGCTTCGTCCCGGACGAGCAGCTGCCCGCCGCGCTTGCGGCGGCCGCGGTGCCGTTCGCGGCGCACCGGAACGTGTCCGCCTCCGGCTCCTTGGCGACGTGGATGGGCCACGGCCGCCGGTGCATCGTCCCGGCGGGCGCCTACGTGGAGGAGATGGACGCCCTGCGCCCCGGCACCCTGCACGTGGCCCGGCCCGGGGAGGGCGACGAGGGCCCGGCAGGCGGTGCCGGTCCCGAGGCCGGGGACCGTGCGGCTCAGCCGGCGGGCGAGGATGCTGTGCTCGCCGCCCTGACCCGGGCGCTCGCCGCCGCGGTGGCCGACCCGTCGCTGACCAGGCTGGCGCCCGACGTCTCCCTGGCGCCCACGCCCGAGGACACCGTGCGGGCGCTCGCGGAGGTCTGGTCCCGGGCGCTCGAGTGCCGCCGGCCTGTGCCGGTCCCGGTGGAGGGAGGCGGACGGGATGACTGAGGTGTCCGTCGTCGTGCCCTACTACGAGGACCAGGAGGGCCTGAACCGGCTGCTGGCCGCGCTGGCGCGGCAGACGATGCCGGCGCAGCGGTTCGAGGCGGTGATCGCGGACGACGGCTCCCCTCGGCCCCCGCGGATCCCGGACGGGCTGCCGTTCGGCGTGCGGGTGGTGCGGCAGGCCGACCTCGGGTTCCGGGCGTCTGCGGCCCGGGCCCTGGGCGCTCGGGCCGCTGCGGGGCGGGTGCTGGCTTTCCTCGACGGGGACATGATTCCCGAACCCGGCTACCTTGAGGCCGCCTGTGCGCTGCCGCTGGCGGACCCGGAGGCGGTGGTGGTCGGGCGGCGGCGGCACGTGGATCCGCGGGCGGTGGAGGCCGGCTGGGCCCCTGGGGCGGGTCTGCCGGCCGGAGCCGAGCTGGAGGAGCCGGCCTGGCTGATCGACGGCTACGCGCAGACGAAGGACTTGCGGCGGGCCGATGCGACCTCGTACCGGTTCGTCATCTCCGCCGTGCTGACGGTGGCCCGTCAGGTCTACGAGGAGGCCGGGGGCTTCGACCCGTCCTTCGTGGGCTACGGCGGTGAGGACTGGGAGCTTGCGTCGCGGCTGTGGCGCTGCGGGGCGCGGCTGCGCCACGTGCGTGAGGCGGTCGCCTGGCAGCCGGGGGAGGACTTCGGCGGCCGGGAGGACCCTGTTCGGGCCCGGCGCGTGAAGAACGCCGAGGCCCTGACGCTGGCGGGGAAGATCGCCGCGCCGACCGCCCGCGGGTGGGCGCTGGGTCTGAACGGGCCGCGACGTGTGGGGGTCCGGATGGCCGGCGGTGCCGGGGTGGACGGTGCCGGGGCGGGCGGAGCCGGTGGCAGGCCGGCGGGAGCGGCAACGACGGCGGACGAGGCCGCCGTGGTGCTCAGTGTGGACGCCGCTCTGCAGCTGTTCCCTGCGGCACGGGTCGCGGTGGACGCGAGCGGTCTCGGTGCCGCGGCCCGCGGCTGCCTGGAGGATCCGCGGGTGGCGCGCGTGGCGTCGCCGGAGGGCGGGGCAACTGCCGAGCCGGCACTGGAGGAGACCCCGGACTGGGACGTGCTCGTGCACGAGCCCCTGTGCCCGGCGGAGCCCGGACGGCGCCCGGACCCGGCCGCGGCGAGCGAGCTGCTCCTGCGCCTCGAACGGGCCGGCGTGGAGACCCTGGTGCTCACCGCCGGCGGCGAGCCGGACGGAGCCGGCCCCGTCCGCGAGGTGGGGCGGCTGACGGGGGTGCGGGGCCGCCGTCGGGAAGCGCGGGGCGGGACGGCGAGGACGCTGACGCTCCCGATCGCGCGGCTCGGCTGGGCGCCCGTGGGCGAGGCGCCGGACCTCGAAGGCTGGTGGGGAGGATGGGCCTGAGCAGAGGTCGAGGCTGACGGTGGACTGGACGGACGCTTATCGTGTCCGCCCCGATTCCTAACGTGCACTGTGTTCCCGCTGGTCACTGTTTCAGGGGCGGCGGGCACGCTTCCCATCCCTACCCGCATGGAGGAATCCCATGAAAAAGACCCTGGCCTGGATGGCCGTTCCTGCCCTGATGCTGTCCTTGAGCGCCTGCGACAGCGAACCGGGCACCGTGACCCGTGGCGACGACGCCACGGCGTCCGCTTCCTCGGAGGCACCGGCCTCGAGCGAGTCGGCCGAGGCGGCGTCGTCCGAGGGCGCCGAGGAGGCCGAGCAGTCCGCCGAGGCCGCCGCCGAGGAGTCGGAGACCACGGAGACCGAGGCCGCTGCCACCGAGGCGACGGAGTCCGAGGAGGCTGAGCGGTCCGCCGAGTCCGCCGCCGAGGAGTCGGAGACCACGGAGACCGAGGCCGCTGCCACCGAGTCTGACGAGACCGCCGCTACCGAGGCGACGGAGTCCGAGGAGGCCTCCGACAAGGCGTCGGAGGAGGCCGCAGCCGAGGCCCCGATCGCTTCCGGGCAGCCGACGTTCGGCGACACCTATACCTGGCACAACGGCTTGGCGGTCACCGTCGGCCAGCCGCAGCCGTTCACCCCGTCCGAGTGGGCCTCGATCGAAAACGAGGACGGCCAGCATCACATGTTCGACGTGAGCGTGGTCAACGGCACCTCCGAGGCCCACGATGCCTTCGAGATCAGCCTGCAGGCCAGCTCCGGTGGCGAGCAGAGTGGCATGATCTTTGACACGGACAACAGGATCGACGTGCCGACCGTCTCGATCCAGCCGGGCAAGACCCTGAACTTCAAGGTGGCCTTCACCCTGAAGGATCCCTCCGACATCAACATGGACGTCTCCCCGGGCTGGGACTACGAGTCCGTCAACTTCGCCACGCAGTGAGGCGAAGCTGACCGGAGAACCGTTGTCAGGTCTTCTCGACGACGGCCGCCCACCCCCCGGTGCCCGCGTCCGGCGGGCACCGGGGGGTGTTTCCCCTTCCGGTTCAGGCAGAATCGGACCAGGACCCGTACCCGACTCGGCGCCGCCGAGGCGCCTCGAGGAGACAGCAGACGTGAGCAGCTTCAGCGGCCTGGACTTCGTGGCCGTGGACATGGAGACCGCCAACGCGCAGCGGGCGTCCGTGTGCGCGGTGGGCATCGCGCTGGTCCGCGCCGGCGAGGTGGTGGCCACCGAGAAGATCCTGGTGCAGCCCCCGACCGGCCTGGACTCGTTCTCTGCCCTGAACCGCGGCATCCACGGCATCTGCGCCGAGGACGTGAAGGACGCCCCGGCCTGGGACGAGGTGGCCGGCCAGCTCGAGGTGCTCGGCTCCCAGTTGCCGCTGGTAGTGCACAACGCCGCCTTCGATCGCGGTGCCTACGAGGCCGCGTGCGCCGAGGCCGGCCGCACCGCCCAGCCCATGGAGTGGCTGGACCTGCTGGAGTTGTCCCGCCGCCTGCGCCCGGACTCCCGCCAGCACACGCTGCCGGTGCTCGCCGAGGCCTACGGCATGACGCTGGAGAACCACCACGACGCCGAGCAGGACGCCCGGGCGTGCGCGGAGGTGCTCGTGGCGATCGCGAAGGAGCAGGGCGTGCAGCGGCTCGGCGAGCTGTGGCCGCAGGGCGGGCAGGTGGGGACGCCGACGACTGCGCGCCGGCGGCCGTCTGTACCGACTCCGACCTCTGAGCCGGCAGAGGACGACCCGAGCCGTCAGGAATGGTTCAGCCGCGCCTCCAAGACGAAGGCCGCGGACATGCCGAAGGCCGTCGCAGGAGCCGACCCGAGCCACCCGCTGCACGGCGAGCATGTGGTCATCTCTGGTCCTGTCCAGGGGCGTGACCGCTACAAGCTGTGGGAACGCATCGCCGAGGTGGGCGGGCACCCGCAGAAGAACGTCACGAAGAAGACCACCGTGCTGGTCGCCGGGAACAGGGACGACCTCGCAGGGCTCGTCTCTGGCGATGCCGCCGTGGCCGTGAACATGACCACCAAGGAGCGCAAAGCCACCGAGTATGCGGCCGCGGGGCAGCCCATCCGGGCGATGACCGCCGCTGCCTTCATGGAGGTGCTCGGCGGCCAGGAGCCGGAGGACGGAGTCTCGCTGCTCGGTCGACGGACACCGGGCGTGGAACCGACTGAGGTTCAGCCGGAGGAGGCGCCCTCGGCCGCCGCGCTCGCGTCGGAGGCCGGTGACGCTCCGGTGCCTGCGGATGACCGCCGAGAGGATGATGGGGGCCGTGCCGGGCGGACCTACGGGAGCTCGGCCTACACCCCGTCCGCGCTGCGCCGGTCCCGCTTCGACGACGACGGCCCGCGTCCGTGGGAGCGGACCGAGCCGCAGCAGTCCAGAACTCCGGCGTCGTACGGCGGCGGGCCGGCACCTCACCAGTGGGGCGATGCCCCGGCTTCGCAGCAGCAGGGCCGCCCGAACGAGGGAGTGCGGGTGGCGAAGAAGATCGCCGGCGTGGTCATGATGCTCGTCGCCCTGTTCTGCGTCCTGATGACCGCTGCCGGCATCGGCCAGGTGGTCGAGGACCTGGGCGCCGGAGACAGCGGGGACGTGGCCATCGGCGTCGGCATGACCGCCGTGTTCGCCCTCATCAGCATCTGGCTCGCCACCAAGGCGCTGCGCTGGATGCGAGGCTGAACCGGCCGCCGCCGCACCGGCGTCTCGCCATGCGGGCCGCTGGTGTTCAGCGACTGGTCAGGCCGACTAGAGTGACCCATGTCACTCACTTGTCATTCGCACCTGACCGAGAGGGGCAGCACATGTGCGCCCGTCATCCACGCCTCACCGTTACCGCCCTGGGAGCGGCCGCGGCCCTTCTGGTGGCCGGTTGTACCGGCCCCGGAGGGTCGGACGAAGGCCTCGAGACCGCCGCGGTCTCCGCGCCGACGGCCTCGAAGAGCGCCGAACCGTCGCCTGCACCGGAGAAAAGCAGGATCGAGCAGATCCGTGCAGCGGGGACGTTGCGCGTCTGCACCACCGGCGACTACCCGCCGTTCACGGAGGAGACCGAGGACGGGGAGCTCAAGGGCATCGACGTGGACATGGCCAGGGACCTGGCTGAGACCATCGGGGTGGAGGCCGAGTTCGTCACCACCAGCTGGGGCGAGCTCATGGACGACTTCCTCTCCGACTGCGATGTGGCTGTCGGTGGGATCTCCATGAACCCGGAGCGTGCCGAGAAGGTCTACTTCTCCGAGAAGACCCTCGAGGACGGAAAGACGCCGATCGCCCGCTGTGAGGACGTGGACAAGTACCGGAGCATCGAGGACATCAATCAGCCGGGCGTGCGCTCGATCTTCCCGGAGGGCGGCACGAATGAGGAGTTCGCGCGGGAGCACTACCCGGACGGCGAGCTCATCCCCCATGACAACCTGACGATCTTCGACGCCCTCGCCGCCGGCGAGGCGGACGTGATGACCACCGACCGTGCGGAGGTCCTCTACACGGACCACGAGTACGACGAGCTCTGCGCCGTGAACCCGGACGAGCCCTTCGACTACTCGGTGCAGGGATACATGCTTCCCCAGGGCGATGACGTCTTCAAGCACTACGTGGACCAGTGGCTCATGGTCGCGCTCGAGGACGGCACCTACGACGGCTTCGCCGAGCCCTGGGTGGGCGACGCGGATCTGAACCCGGAGGACTAAGCCTCCGGGCCGTCGGTGGTCCCCGGAGGAATGCTGTCTGTCAGGCGGCCAGCGAGTAGCTGATCAGCTGCTCGGCGGCCTCGGCGCGCAGCTCGTCCAGCATCTGGCGGGCACGGGCCTTCGGAACTCCGAACTCGGCGTTGCGGCGGGCCATCACGGCCAGGCGGTCGGCGAGCTCGTTGTGTACGTCCCCGGAGTGGCCCCGGACCCAGCCGAGGTCCACGTCCAGGCCAGTCATCAGCCGGCGGATGGCGTCCACGGTCCCCTTGCCGTTCAGGGTGAGTCCACGGGCGTGGTCGATCTCGCCGTGGACCAGCTTCACCGCGTTCTGGCTGTCCGAGCGGATCACGAACCGGGTGTCGGCCTGGTGGTCGTGCGGGATGCGCTGGAGGGCCTCCCACAGGCCCAGGTGGATGGCCTTCAGCTCGGCCTCCAGGACGGTGGTGCGCGGGCACACGCGGTGCTTCAGGCGCGGGGTGGGCCCCAGGCCGAAGTCGATGATCCATCCTGCGCCGGAGAGCTCCCCGCGCTTGGCACGGGAGGCGTCCGTGGCCACGAGGACCTGCGCGTACAGCTGGGCCGCCAGCTCCTTCAGGGCAGCACCGGCGGCCTGGCGTCCGGCGACCGGCGCGTACGCCTCGACGACTCGGTGGCCGAGAGCGGCCAGGCGCTCGTCCAGGTCATGGAGGAACGCCGGCAGTTCCACCTCAAGGTGGACGTCGGCGTCAGGGGCGTCCAGGGCCAGGAGGGCCTCGTGCAGCACCTCCACGAAGAGTCCGCCCGTGCGGCCGGCCTCGGCCAGGCGCACGCGCCCCGACTCCGGCATCTGCGCGACCGCGCCCTCCGACTCCACGACGGCCCACAGGATCTGGCCGCGCTCGACGCGGGCCATGACGGTGATGCCGGAACGCGCGGCGACGGCGGCCAGCGCAGGCATCAAGCGGCGGGTCGGGGGAGCGGGCTTCGGTGCGGTCATCGGGACTCCTTCACTAGGGGGCTGTTCTCTGGTCGTCTCAACTCGAGCTGACGGTGAGGACACTACGAAGGGGGCCGGACACGATAAGGCGGGAGAACCGTCGTCGGGCCTCTGACCTGGGAAGACGGCGGCGGACGCTTATCCTGTCCGGCCCTGTCCATAGCCTCGGCGCACGATGTTCGACGAGAGACAGGAGGCCCGGATGGGCGGACAGGACACGATGGACGGCAGGACGCAGGCGGGGGACGTGACGGTCGTGCCGCCGCGCGAGGGCGTGGAACTGATGGAGCTGCCGGAGCCGGCCTCGCAGCTGTGGTGGCAGCACATGAGGGAGTTCTTCGGGCAGGGCTGGTACCGGCTGGAGTCCGTGGGGCAGATCGCGGACCTGGTGAACGCGCTCGGCGAGGAGATCGACGGGCTCACGCTCGAGGACGACGACCCGGTCACTCGGTACGCGCAGATGTGCTACCTGGGCGAGGGGCGCTTCCAGCTGGAGATCGCGAAGGTGGAGCCCGAGGGCGGCGCGTTCAACTGGCGCATCGGCGTCGGCGCCCACGCAGAGCATGCAGGAAATCAGCCGAACACGTCCGCCGAGGACGAGCAGCTGCTCAACCGTGCGCAGCTGATCGAGGTGCTGACCTCCTGGGCCCAGGGCCACGGGCTGCCGCTCGGCTACGGCGCTGCGCTGCACTGCTACGGCGGCGCAACGCTCTGAGAGGGGCGCTCCGCGGCGGCGCCAGGTGAAGTCCTGGCGCCGCTTCTCCGCGTAGGCGGCTCGGCCCTCGGCCAGGCCGCCGGAGCAAGGGGCGTCCGCCCCAGCCTGTGACCAGTCGTCGGCGCAGTCAGGCGAGCCCGCGGTGACGTCGGATGGCCAGTGTCAGGACGACCCGGCGGACGCCCGGCAGCGCTTCCTCCCAGCGGACGGACGCACTTCGCCTCCGACGCCCAGGTCTGCCAAGCCGCAGCGCAGGAGGCGTTCCTCGACGCGCTGGAGTGGTTCCTGCGCACCGTCCGGGAGGACGACAGAAGTACCTGACAGCCCCTGCTCGGGGCAGGTCCTGGCGAGACGCTGGCCCCTCATCCCGTCCACCCCACCGGCTACGCTCGCACCATGAAGATCGGTCTCCGCAAGCCCAGCCTGAAGAAGTCCATCTCCGCCCGCACCACGGGCCGCGCCAAGCGCGCGATCAAGCGCAAGGTCATCCCTGGCTACGGCCGCAAGGGGATGGGCTGGCTGCGCGACCCCAAGCGCGCCGCCTACAACGCCGTCTACCGGCGCACCACGGTCGGCCTCGGAGACGTTTTCAAGATGTTCAAGTGACCTCCAGGCCGTCCCCACCCTGTAGTGGGGCCACTGGCGGGCTGCGCCGAGTGAAGTCCTGGCGGCGTGGTCGGTCGTTGAGATCGGTCAGCCTTCCAGCTCGTAGCGGCGGTGGCGCAGCTCCCGCTGGGCGCCTGTCAACGGCGAACCAGTGAAGGGCAGGACTGACAGGTCTACCTTCGCCGCTACTGCCATCGCCACCGTCATGGCGGAACGGGCGGCACGCGGGGGTAGGCCGATGCTCGCGGCGAGACCATCCCAGTGACGCAGACGCAGGTTGTTCGTGTGCCCGTCCACGGACAGGGCCATGGTCATGTCTTCGTAGAGGGCTGTGCACGGCACGTCGTACATCGGGGCGATGCCCCATCGGCCGTCCAAGGACTGCAACACTGAGACGTTCTTCGCGTGGAGGTCGCCGTTGCCCGTCAGCCATGCGTAGAGGAACTGCAGGTACAGGTTGCGCACGGCCACGGGCCGATGGGGAGTGAGGTCGGCCAGGGCAGAGATGACCTCTTCCGTGGTGACGTTGTACTTCTGCGCCGGGTAGACGCCGAGGGCTTGTCCGGCGTCTTCGAGTGCGAGCCGGTTCGTCTCACCGGAGCGGGCCGTAGTGCGGTCGAATCGGCGGACGAGGAGTCCTGGGAGTCCGTGCCTGTCGTGGACCACCGAGTGCTCGGACACAGGGATGCCGAGCGCCGCGGCATGCTGCAGATGGAGCGCCTCGTTGACCACGAGGTGGGGGTGGTTCGGTGGAACCAGCTTCAGCAGGGCGCTGTGCTCCTGAAGGTGTACGGGCACGTTGACCATGGAGGCCGAAGCCTTCGCCTGGATGCCGGGGAGGGCGTTGCGGTCCGGCATGCCCGCGAGGGCGGCGAAGTCCAGCGTCTGTGGATCGTCCGTGGCGAGGGGAGCCTCTGTGCGCAGTCGGTCGCCGGCAGGGATGACCTGTACATCGCCGGGCGCGTCTGTGCCGACGGCCAGGAGCAGGGTCAGCTCGTCGTCAGCCGAGGTCTTGGCTGCCGTGCGCAGGACGGTGAGGCGGTGCCCTTCGGGCAGGAGCCCTGAGAAGAACGGTGGGAGACCGCCTCCGGCAGCGGTGACGGGGACCTGAGAGATGGGCAGCGTGGAGGCCACGGGATCGCCGTCGTATCCCGCCAGGTAGCGGAAGGTGATGGTTCCCTGCTCATCGCGGGTGAGCGTCCCCGCCGGGACGCCGGCCTTGTAGACGTCCGCGGCGGCGACGCGTTTCAGGTCCTCGAGCGCAGGCGTCGTCACCCGGTCACCTCGAGCTCGAGGCCGAGCACTTCCATGACGGAGAGCACTGATTTCAGGGTGCTCTTGCCGGTGCCGCGCTCGATCTGACGGACGGTTGCGTCCGAGACTCCCGCCAGGTCTGCGAGCTGCTGCTGGGTCAGCCGGAGCTCCTTGCGCATGGCGCGGACGCGGTCGCTGATTTTCGTCAGTGCCGCGGCGGAGGAGACTGCGCGCGTGGTGGCCATGGCTCCATGGTGGCAGAGAAGCTATCGAGTTCCGAAGAATTCTTCGCAACTGGCGGCGATCGACTGCCTTAGCGGCGTGCAGGCGGAGCAATCCGAAGAAAAGTTCGGATATGTGCCCGCAGGACCGATCGTCGAGGCATTAGGTCCTCAAACCGAAGAATTCCTCGGATTGCTTGGCCCGCCTCCCGCTGCCTTCTCCGGCGCCGAAGAACATCGCGGGTGAGAGAAGCGCGCCGCAGTCTGAGGCAGCAGCGCGCGCAAACCGGCTCAGTGTGAGAATGTGGCCAGCAGACCACACCGCCGTGCTCCGAAAGGCTCGTCACCATGCCCTCTCCCCAGAACCTCTCGAACTTCGTGTGGGGGATCGCGGATCAGCTGCGTGGCGTGTTCAAGCCGAACCAGTACGGCACCCTCGTCCTGCCCATGACGATCCTGCGCCGCATGGAGGCGGTCATGGCCCCGCACCGCCAGTTCTTCGCGGAGCTGGCGGCCAAGGGCGATCCGGATTTCGTTCTGGACAACCTGGTGGAGTCCCGCACGGGCCTGACGTTCTACAACCTCAGCCCCTTCACCCTGGACCGCATCCTGCAGGAGCCGGACCTGCTCCGTACCAACCTGCTGGCCTACGTGGACGGGTTCTCCCAGAACGTGGCGGACCTGTTCACCTACTACGAGTTCGACAAGACCGTCGCCAAGCTGGACGAGCACGACCGCCTGTTCCTGGTCCTGCAGCAGTTCGCCTCCATCGACCTCTCCCCGGAGACCGTGTCCAACGCGGACATGGGCACCCTCTTCGAGGACCTCATCCGCCGCTTCGCCGCCGCCTCCAATGAGACCGCCGGTGAACACTTCACCCCGCGTGACGCGGTGAAGCTCCTGGTGGACCTGCTCACCGCCCCGGATGACGACGTCGTCACCGGCTACCCGGTCCGCACCGTCTATGACCCCACGGCCGGCACCGGTGGCATGCTGTCCCTGCTGGATGAGCGCCTGCGCCGCATGAACCCGAACGCGGAGGTCCGCCTGTTCGGGCAGGAGCTCAATGACCAGTCCTATGCGATCTGCAAGTCCGAGCTGCTCGGCAAGGGCCAGGACGCGGACGGCATCGCCCGCGGAGACACCCTCAAGAACGACGCTCACCTGACCGAGCGCTTCGACTACGTCCTGTCCAACCCGCCCTACGGCGGCGACTGGAAGGCATCCCGCTCCGCGGTGGAGAAGGAGATCGCCGCCGGTGGCGCCACGAACCGCTTTCCGGGCGGCGCCCCCGCCATCAGCGACGGCCAGATGCTGTTCCTCCAGCTCGTGGCCTCGAAGCTCCGCCCGGTCTCGGAGGGCGGGGGACGGGCCGGCATCGTCCTCAATGGCTCCCCGCTGTTCACGGGCGGGGCGGGCTCGGGGCCGTCCGAGATCCGCCGCTGGCTGTTGGAGTCGGACCTGGTGGACGCGATCGTCGCCCTGCCCACGGACATGTTCTACAACACCGGCATCGCCACCTATGTGTGGGTGCTGGACAACAACAAGCCGGCAGACCGCCGCGGCAAGGTCCAGCTGATCGACGCCCGCACCTTCTTCACCAAGCTGCGCCGCAACGTGGGCTCGAAGAACAAGGAGCTGTCCAAGGCGGACCGCCAGCGCGTGCTGGACATCTACCGTGACTTCGACGCCCAGTCCGAGGACAACGCCGAGTTCTCCAAGGTCCTCACCGCCCAGGACTTCGGCTACCGGGAGATCACCGTGGAGCGACCCCTGCAGCTGCGCTTCGAGGTGGAGGGCGCCACCATCGCTGCGGCGCTCGCCACCAAGCCGGTCTCCAAGCTTCCCGACGACGGCCGCTCGGCCCTCGAGACCGCCCTCGCCTCCCTGCGTGGCCGGGTCTGGGATCACCAGCCCACCTTCGTGCTGGACCTGAAGAAGGCGCTGAAGGAGCACGGCGTGACCGCCGGCGCCCCGCTGGTGAAGGCACTGACCGGGGCGATTGGCGTGCACGATCCGGAGGCCGTGGTGGTGACGAACAAGAAGGGTGAGCCGGAGCCGGACACCTCGCTGCGCGACACCGAGCTGGTGCCCTTTGGCCGTGACATTCACGAGTACTTCGAAGCCGAGGTGGCCCCACATGTGCCCGGTGCCTGGATCGATGAGTCCAAGACGAAGATCGGCTACGAGATCCCCTTCACCCGGCTGTTCTACACGTACGTGCCGCCGCGCCCGCTCGAGGAGATCGACGCCGAGCTCAAGCAGCTCGCGGCCGAGATCATCGAGCTGCTGCAGGAGGTCGAGCGGTGATCTTGGATTCTCTGGAGCTGCCTTCAACATGGCGCCGCTCGCCGGTTTCAGCGCATTTTCGCCGCGTCAGCCGGAAAGGCTTCGATGACAAACCGCTGTTGTCTGTCTATCGCGAGCACGGAGTTGTCCCGCGAGGATTCACGGATGATAACTGGAACCTCATGCCGACGGACCTCACCGCGTATCAGCTGGTTGAGCCCGGGGACCTTGCGGTCAACAAGATGAAGGCTTGGCAGGGGTCGTTGGGGCTGTCTCAGCTTGAGGGGGTCGTCAGTCCGGCCTACTTCATCTACACACCCATCAGCCGCAGTTTCGATCAGCGGTACCTGAACTATCTGATTCGCTCGCGGCTCCTGGCAGCAGAGCTCGCGCGTTTGTCGGATGGTGTCCGCCCGCAGCAGTGGGATCTCGATCCGAAGGCCTTTGAACGAGTCCCATTGCCAGAACCACCGATGAAGGAACAGCGGCGCATCGCGGACTACTTAGACCGCGAGACCACCACGATCGACGCCCTGATCGAGAAGCAGCAACGCCTCCGTTCGGTTCTCAAGGAACGTCGCCAAGAATTAGTCCGTGCGCACTTGGCGGACGTCGGTCCACAGGTCCAACTGCGCCATCTTGTGGTCCGTGAACGACCAATGACTTACGGCATTCTGCAGGCTGGCGAGCATGACGATGGTGGTGTGCCATATATCGGTCCCGCGGACATCTCGCGTGTCGGAGGGACGCCTGCACTGCAAGATCTGCGACGTACGACGGTCGAAATCGCAGCGCAGTATCAGCGTTCGACTCTGCGCCCGGGTGACCTCGTGGCATCGATCGGTCCGGCCTATGGGCACGTGATGGAAGTCAGTGAAGAACTGGACGGTGCCAATCTGACGCAGGACACCGTGCGGCTTGCCCTAGACCCTGATCGGGCGGAAAGGCGCTATCTGATGTGGGTATTGCAGGGGGCCGCATCACGAGATTTCTGGAACTTCGAGATCACAGGCGCCACGTTCCGACGCTTGAACCTCGGCACTCTTGCCAGGACACCGGTGCCGCTCCCGTCATTGAATGAGCAACGAGAAATCGCCGACCACCTCGACCGCGAGACCGCCAAGATCGATGCCCTCATCGCCAAGGCCGAGCGGTTCATCGAGCTTGCCCAGGAGCGTCGCGCCGCGCTGATCACAGCCGCCGTCACCGGTCAGATCGAGATCCCCACGTAAGGACTGAGGACCCCATGGCCATCCACAACGAGAGCGAGCTCGAGACCTACATCTGCGAGTACCTGCAGCAGCACGGCTGGCTCTACTCGCCCGACGATGACGGCTACGACCGCAAGAACGCCATCTTCCCCGAGGACGTCCACGGATGGTTGGCCGAGAACCAGCCGGAGGACTACGGGCGCCTCGTGAAGGCGGATGCCCCGGCCTCTGCGCAGCAGGCGCAGCGGGACCAGATCACCGCCCGCCTGATCGAGGTGCTGAACAAGCCGCAGGACACCGGCGTCGGCGGCACCCTCAACGTGCTCCGCAAGGGCTTCAAAGTCGGCACCTCCGCCACCCTGCGCTTGGCCGAGCCGCGGCCGGCCACGAACCTGAACCCGGCCGCCGTCGCCTCCTACGAGCGCATGCGCCTCCGCGTGATGCGGCAGGTGCATTTCAACCCGGCCACCAATCAGTCCGTGGACCTGGTGCTCTTCGTCAACGGCCTGCCCGTGGCGACGATCGAGCTGAAGACCGACTCCACCCAGTCCATCGGCGACGCCAAGAAGCAGTACCGCGAGCGCAACCCCAAGGCCACGCCGCTGTTCGGGTTCGGCACCCGCACCGTGGTCCACTTCGCCGTCTCCAATCGCGAGGTCTGGATGACCACCAAGCTCGCAGGACAGGACACCTTCTTCCTGCCGTTCAACCAGGGCGACGACGGCCGTGCAGGCAACCCTCCGAACCCGAACGGCTCCGCCACCGCCTACCTGTGGGAACGGATCCTGCAGCGGGACACCTGGCTTGAGATCCTTCAGAAGTTCGTCTTCCTCAAGAAGGAGACCGTGGAGGACGAGCACGGCCGCTCGCGCCGCAAGTCCACGCTGATCTTCCCGCGCTTCCACCAATGGGAGGCCGTCACCTCGATGCTCGCCGCCGTCCGTGAGGAGGGCGCCGGCAAGACCTACCTGATCGAGCACTCCGCCGGCTCCGGCAAGACCAACACCATCGCCTGGACCGCCCACCGGCTGCTGTCCACCTACGGCGCGGACGAGCAGCGGGTGTTCGACTCGGTGATCGTGGTCACCGACCGCACCGTGCTGGACGATCAGCTCCAGGAAGCGGTCCGGCAGATCGAGCGGACCTCCGGCACTGTGGTGGCCGTGGACCGCAAGAACCTCGGCGGTGAGGCCACCAGCAAGTCCGCCCTGGTCAAGCAGACCCTGCTGCGGGGCAACCGGATCATCGTGGTGACGCTGCAGACCTTCCCCGCCGTGCTCGAGCTCCTCAAGGGTGACTCGACGCTCGCCGGCCGCACCTACGCGGTGATCGCGGACGAGGCGCACTCCTCCCAGACCGGCTCCGCCGCAGCCAAGCTCAAGCGTGTGCTCACCCCGGACGAGCAGGCCGACCTTGACGACGGCGGAGAGGCGGACACCGAGTCCATCCTCGCCGCCGAGGTCGCCGCCACCGGACGCCCGGAGAACATCAGCTTCTTCGCCTTCACCGCCACGCCGAAGGACAAGACCCTGCAGATGTTCGGCCGCCCCTCCGGCGAATACGACGAGAAGGGCCAGGAGATCCCGGCCTCTTTCCACCGGTACACCATGCAGCAGGCCATCGAGGAGGAGTTCATCCTCGACGTGCTGAAGAACTTCACCAACTACGACACCGCCTTCAAGCTGGCCCTGGCCGGACAGAAGGGCGAGTTCCGTCCGGAAGGCGACCGGGCCGCCGTCGGGAAGCAGACCACCGAAGTGGACCAGACCGAGGCGAGCAAGAAGCTCATGCGGTGGGTCAAGCTACACCCGACGAATATCGCCCAGAAGGTCAAGATCATCGTGGAGCACTTCCGCGCCAACGTGGCCGGACTGCTCGACGGGCAGGCCAAGGCCATGGTGGTCACCGACTCCCGCGCCGCCGCCGTCCGGTACAAGCGCCAGATGGACCAGTACATCCAGGACATGGGGTACACGGACGTGGACACGTTGGTGGCCTTCTCCGGCGAGATCACCGACGACGAGTTCGGGCTCGAGAAGGTCACCGAGCGGTCCATGAATCCGTCCGTGAGCGGGGATCTGGCGAAGGCGTTCGACGGGGACGGCTACCAGGTGATGATCGTGGCCAACAAGTACCAGACCGGCTTCGACCAGCCCAAGCTCTGCGCCCTCTACGTGGACAAGAAACTCTCCGGCGTGCTCGCCGTGCAGACGCTGTCCCGGCTGAACCGTGCCGCGCCCGGCAAGGACACCACCTACGTGCTGGACTTCGTGAACTCCGAAGACGACATCCAGGCCGCCTTCGAGCCGTACTACACCGGTGCGAAGCTGGAGACGGTGACGGACCCGAACCTGATTCACGACCTGGGGACGAAGCTCGACGCCGCGGGCGTATACGACTGGGACGAGGTGGACGCCTTCGCCGACGTGTGGGTGGCGTGGACGCCCGGCAGCGGGCAGGAGGGCCTGCAGGCTGCGCTGGAGCCGGTGGCATACCGGTTCCGCAAGGAGCTGGCGGATGCGCGGATGCGTCAGGACGAGACGCGGGTGAACGAGCTCGTGCTGGTGCGCAAGGACATGCGTTCCTTCGTCAGCCTCTACGACTTCCTCTCCCAGATCTACGAGTTCGGGGACACGGACCACTACAAGCGGGCGCTGTTCCTGCGGCACCTGGTGCAGCTGGTGGGCGATCAGCCCGGTGGGGAGGAGCTGATCGATCTTTCGGACGTTCAGTTGGTGAGCATCCGGCAGAAGAAGAAGTCCTCTGGCGATATAGGGCTGACCGGTGGGGCCGCGCTGAGGGGGACGAACGCCGTGGGCGGCGGGCAGGTGCGCGAGAAGCAGCGCGGGCCGCTCGAGGAAGTGATCGAGAAGATCAACGAGATCTTCGCCGGCGAAGGCGTGGATGCCTCCCCGTCCCAGCAGGAGGCCTGGGTCACCGCCCTCGTGGCGCCGCTCATGGAGGACGAGAAGCTGCTGGGACAGGCCGGAGCGAACTCGCTGGAACAGTTCCTGGCAAGCCCGAACCTGGAACGGTCGGCGATGGGCGCCGTGTACGCAAACGAGGACGCCTTCGCGAAGATGACAGACATCGTGGGCAGGGGCGGAGACCCGTCCAAGATGATCGTCGCCGCGATCGGGGAGTACCTGTACTGGAAGGTGCGGGGTGAAGGGGCCGGCGACGTCTCCGGCGGTGCCGACTATGCCGAAGGCAGCGGTGTGGTGAGGTACGAAGGGGAGCGGGCGCCATCTGCCCCGGCGGAGACGACGGGGGCCAGCGCCGACGGTGAGGGGGGTTGGCAAAACCTGCAAAACTCGCAAAACTAGCAAAACGGGCAAACTCATGGCTCGTTACTCCCGTGAGTTGAGGCCCAACTACTCCACGGAACAGGACAGCGCCATGGCCAACCCGTTTAAGCCCTCAGCTGGCTCGACACCTCCACTTCTCGTCGGGCGTGACGATGTGCTCGATGACTTTACGGCCGCTCTCAGTGACGGTCCCGGCGCGCCTGGGCGTCTGGCCTTCGTTACTGGGGCACGAGGTGTGGGCAAGACGGTCATGCTGACCACGCTCGGTGATATTGCCAGGGGTGAAGGGTGGGAAGTCGTCGATGAGACCGCGACACGGGGGCTGATTGACCGGCTGACTCGTTCGGTGCGTGCGGCGCGGCATGACACCGGGGTCGAAGACAAGCCGAGGACCCGCAGTTTCTCCGTGGGTGTCGCCTCGCTCGGGAGCGTCAGCAAGGAGTTCGACCTGCCTCCTGCTGACCCGCACGACCTGCGCATCGAGATCGGCCGCCTTCTCGACTCACCGGTCATGGCGGACAGCGGCCTGCTGATCACAGTCGACGAGATCCACACAATCGCCACCGACGAACTGGACCAGCTCGCCGCGATCACACAGCACCTGATCCGAGAGGGGCGGAATATTGCCCTGGTCATGGCGGGTATCCCACAGGCAGTCGACCAGCTGATCGCGGACAACGCACAGCGCCCTCGCGTAAGTACCTTCCTGCGCCGGGCCGAGATGATGGTGCTCGGAAAAGTCGATGAAGCAGACGTCGCCGAATCGTTCCTCGAGACGGCCAGAAGGGCTGAACGTGAATGGTCTGCCGATGTAGCCGCACAGTGTGCGAAGGCAACACGAGGGTACCCCTTCATGATTCAACTGGTGGGCTACCACACGTGGCGTGCGGCAGGTGCCGAACGGATCTCCTACGAGCATGCTGAGCGGGGGATCGAAGTCGCTCGGCGCAAGATCGGACAGCTGGTGCACGCTCCGGCTCTCCAGGATCTCTCGGACGTGGACAAGACCATTCTCGTTGCAATGGCGCAGGATGACGGGCCGAGCCGCAGCACCGACATCGCCAAGCGCATCGGCAAGAACACCAACTACGTGTCCGTCTACAAGGGGCGGTTCGAGCGAGCCGGCATGATCGACGTCCTGCCGAATGGCAGGCTGGCATTCTCCACGCCGGAGTTGCGAGAGTACCTTGTGGAACACGCTGCGCACTTCGTGATGAATCCGTGGACTGAGGGGCAATCTCTGTGAGAGACATGGACGGCCCTCGGGGTCTGAATACTGTCCCCATCTGGCCTCGCTTCGTCCGCCCTGCCCTTGAGGTGCTCGCAGAGCACGAGAGCATGAAGCGCCGCGACGTGATCGAGGCGGCAGCCGACAAGCTTGGGCTCAGTGAAGAGGCCAGGGCAGAGACGGTCGAGTCCGGCGAAGCGCGGTATCGCGGGCGCGGAGGCTGGGCGCTGGCGCACTCCGCCAAGGCTGGACTGATCGAGCGGCCCGCACGGGGCATCTACGTGCTGACAGAGGCTGGGCGGGCCTGGCTGAAGGACAATCCGGAAGGCTTCAACGACTTCGCCGGCGCCAGCGCATTCTTCGATCCGTTCTGGTCCAAGGACACCGCCAAGAAGCGGGTCCAGGCCCATACCGAACCTCAGCCTGCTGTTGCGTCTGACCCGATCGTGGACCCTGAAGAACAGGCTCAGGACGCCGTCACCAGTCTCAATGAGACCGTCCGTGTGGAACTGCTCGAGCGGCTGCAGAATTCCACGCCGGCCTTCTTCGAGGAAGCCGTGGTCCAGTTGCTCATGGCCATGGGCTACGGCGGGACCCAGGGAAAGGCAGCCGTGACGGGCAAGTCCCACGACGGCGGTATCGATGGGGTCATCGACGGCGATGCCCTCGGCCTCGACCGTGTCTACGTCCAGGCAAAACGCTACGCCGACGCGAACACGGTCGGCCGGGAGCCCATCCAGGCGTTCGTCGGTGCGCTGCACCTGCACGGCGCGACGAAGGGCGTCTTCATCACCACCAGCTCCTTCAGTAAGCATGCCCAGGCGTACGCGGACGCCGTCCCCAACAGGATCGTGCTGATCGACGGCGTGAAGCTCACGCAACTGATGCTCAAGTACCGGGTCGGCGCGCAGGTGAAGAAGACCCTGCACGTGCTGCAGATCGACGAGGACTTCTTCGAGTGAGGGCGGAACAGGGAGAGACGCACGGCTCGTCATGCGCCCCCTCGTTCGCATGGCCGCCGCGGGTGTCCTGGTATCCTTACTGCCAATAGAGCCCCCGCCAAGCCTCTCCTGCAACGTTTCGCGACGTCCTTGAACGACGCGGTTGTGGTGCAAGCTCAAATGCGCGGGGGCCGTTTTTTCAGGAGTGGAGATGGGCGAGTCCCGGAGAAAGTCGTGGCGAGACCACGACGACCTGCACAGGCTGCTTGTTGAGCGCGGACTCGAAGTCGAGGACGAGGCCAGTACGGTCGCAGCGCTTCGGCAGATCGGCTATTACCGCCTATCCGGATACTGGCGGTTCTTCCAGAAAAGTCCCCACTACGGTGACAACGACTTCGTCCCGGGGACTCGTGCCGAAGCGGTCCTCGACCTCTACCGACTCGACGCTCGCCTCCGTCAGCTGTGCTCCATGGCCGCTGCCGAGGTGGAGGTGGCCATGCGGACCACCTTTGCCCACCAGGTCGGGCGTTTCATGGATGCATACGGCTCTTACCTGAACTCGAGCAATTACACGCCGCCGCCAGACGACGGCAAACCTGTCGACGAACTCATTCGCGACGATCTGCAACGTGCCAAGCACCCCTTCATCAGCCGGCACCGAGACAGTGGGTTTCGTGATCTACCTGTCTGGGCCGCAGTCGAGGTGCTCAGCTTCGGCACATTGTCGAAGGCCATCGACTACGGCGTGGATGAACGCGTCCGCAAGAACGTGGCAGCTACCTGGAACATCAGCCAGAAGGGCTTCTCCTCCACCCTGCGCAGCATCGCAGTGCTGCGAAATTCCTGCGCCCATCATTCCCGCCTATGGAACACGGTGCCCACGTATCTTCCCGAACTTGCAGTCAAGCCTGCCAAGGCGAAACGCACGTGGGGTCAATACGAAACACAAAGCCTCATGCCCGTGCTGATCGGCCTTGAGTCATTCCACGTCAAAGTGAGCGACAGCTGGTCGTTCGCAGCAGAGCTACGGGAGCTCATGGAGGAAGACGCAACCTTTGCTGCGGGCCTAAGGAAACCGTCGATCTATTGGTCCGCGCCATTGGCCCCACCAGTCTGAACGAGTGCCCTCAGCCTGCCCCAGGCCGCAGGTCAATCGTCAGGTCCACGTCCACCTCGCCGGCGTACTTGACCAGCTCCTCCTGGCGGGGCTGGCCCAGCACCATGCGGTAGGCGCCCAGCGTGCGCTGCAGGCGGCCCAGCCGGCGCTTCTCACGGCTCAGCGGCATGGCCGGCACGAATCGCCAGACCTTCGCCGCGCCCGGGTAGATCCAGAACGGGGACAGCCCCACGGAGTCCTCCGGCTCCGCCGCCACCGCGGCGTCAAACAGATCTGCCCACACATCGGATCCCGCAGCTGCCAGAGCCTCCGCGCCGAATCGCGCCGCCAGGTTCTTCCGCACCGCGTGGCCCTTGTACCGGTGCACGCGGCCCTCTCGCTGCTCCAGGTCCACCGGATTCGACGGCAGGTTCCAGTGCACCACCGCATGCGAGTACGTGTGGAAGTCCAGGCCCTCCTGCCCCACGGAGGTCGACGCCAGCACGAACGGCCAGAACGGGGACGTGTACGCCTCGCGTGCCGAACCCTCCCGCTGCTCCGCCTTCTCCGTGCCGGACCGTGAGCCGCCGAAACGCACCGCCACATGCGTGCGCAGAGACCGCTCCGCCACCGTCACCCCGTCGTCCTCGGCACGGATGTCCTCCACCCTGGCCGAGGCCGCGGTCAGGCCGGCGACGCCGCTGATCCTCGCCGCCAGCGCCTCCCACCGCTCCGGCGGGGCGGCAGACCTCAGACCCTCGGATTCCACCAGCAGGTGCGCGTACTCGTCCAGCACGGACTGCAGGTTTCCGGCCATCGAGTAGTGCAGCACCTGCCGCCAGTACGCGTCCTCACTGGCCCCTGCTGTCGCCTCACCGGCGGCCGCTCCCACCAGCGCCGAGACCTCCGGACTTCGGAACAGCGCGCGCAGCCCGTGCACCGCCGTCTCCGCGGCACGGCGCAGCAGCCGGCGGTCCGTGAGCTCCACGGCCTCTGCCGAGCGTGCCAGCGCACGCAGCGCGCAGACGCCACCGCCGGCCAAGGCCATCTCCGCCAGCACCTCCGGCAGATCCGTCGGCGGGTCGCCGAGCTCCTCCACGGAGGCGTCGACCGCCCAGCGCAGGTGCTCGGCCATCGCGGAGGACAGGTCCGCCTCCTCGTCGCCACGCTCGGCACGGCGCTCCGCGAAGGCACGCTCGATGCCCTGCAGGTCCTTCACCTGCAGGGCCCCGCTCCGCAGGTCCAGCAGCACCGGTGCCACGCCGTACCAGCGCCTGCGGCGGTCACCTGCCTCCGCAGCCGCGGGCACAAGACCGATCTCTGCCAGCGCCGACCGCACCCGCTCAGCCACGACCCGCACGGCTTCCTCCGGGGCGACAGCACCACCGGCCTCCCGGGCCAGCGCCAAGGGGTCGCCGAGCCGCCCCAGCGTGGGGGAGGGGTAGACGTTCGTCAGGTTCGGCAGGTTCCTCGGCACCCCGTTCGCGCGGTCCATGCCGAACGCCAGCGTGGAGAGCCGGCGCTTGTCCGAGTAGCGGCGCCGCTCGTCGCGCTGCGCCCGGGACGCCGCCACGATCCGTCGCTCGGCCTCGTAGCTCACCAGCGCTGACAGCGCCTTCGGCGCCACCGACCAGGAAGAGAACACCAGCCGCTTCGTGAACGCCTGCGCCCCCTCGGACGCGAACACCCCACGCGGCTGCAGGTACGGCAGCGCCGGCGGCATCCAGGCCAGCTCCCATGCACGGTGCGCGTCCAGGTCCTCCACCAGGGCGCGCAGCTTCGCGTTCGGCAGCCCGAGCTCCTCGAACCGCTCCACGGACTCCCAGTCCAGCAGGCCGTCACCGGCCCTGCGCACCACGGCCTCCGCCTTGGCGGCGCTGGCCTCCGTCGCCACCGCGCCCTCGCCCCCGGCGCCGGGGGCCAGGGACTCCAGGAAGTTCTTCTGCACCTTGTACCCGGTGCGGTCCATGAGGTTCGGCAGGTAGGCCGCCGACCGCCACAGCTCGAACACGTCGTAGCCGTCCACGGCCCGGCTCAGCTCGTCGGCCAGCCGCCAGGACGCCACGTCCTCGGGCGCCACCGTCATGGCCCCGAGCGGCCGGGACTCCACCATGCCGTCGTGCCCCTCCGTGAAGCTGACCCGCTCCGTGCGACACATCACCCGCCGCAGCCGTGCCCCGGCGTCCTGCGTTGCGGCCACAGCCGCGTCCAACCCCTCACGGGTCCTCGTCAGCATGCCCTGCCGCACCCGGCCCAGGTCCTCCTGGATCTTCTCTGCCTCCTCCGGACCGGCCAGGAACCGCACGGTGGAGGTGAAGTCCCGGTAGTGGTCCTCGCCGTCTGGCTCGTCCGGGAGCGTGTACATCTTGTACGGCGTCGCGCTGAGCACCAGGGACTTCGTCCGTGGGCTGGAGAGCACCCGCTGGGCCAGTCGTCGCGATTCCGCAGACAGTCCCGAGGCCTGCTCGTCGAACAGGTCCTTGAACCGCTGGAACTCGTCCAAGATCACCAGGTCCGGGGCCAGCGAGTCCACGGCCGCGTCCGCCATCGCCATGCGCAGCCGGCCGATCAGCTCACGCCGCACCCAGTGCTCGGCACCCCAGACGTCCTCCTCCGGATCGCTGTCCCGCCAGAATCTCCCGTACGCCTCCTGCAGGTCCTCCAGGAGGCTCGCCCGGCCGCCGTCACGTCTCTCGATCGCCTCACGGAACCGGGCCATCACCTCGTCCGGGAACTGCTCCGGCGCCTCGGTCCGCATCCAGTCCAGGGCATCGCGGAAGTTCTTCGCGTAGGAGCCTGCGCGGAAGAAGGAGATCCAGCCTTCCGTGTCCAGGCGCTCGCCGAGCACCTGTTCGAGCATCAGCAGTGCCAGCCGACGCTCCTCGCCTTTGCCGGTGGTGTCGCCGAGTCGTAGCGAGGTTCCCGGCGTGAACGCCAGCATCTTCACCCGCGCGGCGGCATCCTGCCGGCCCATAGCCAGCGGCAGCAGGGTCAGACGGTCCGCGTTGTCCTGCACCTCGCCGCCGGTGAGATCTCTGAGCCGTGCCAGGTTCTGCCGGGCGATCTGCCCGTTGGAGCAGATGTACACCAGGGTGATCGGCCCCTCGGCCGGGTCCCGTTCCCACAGCCGCTCGATGGTCTTCGCGGCCACGCCCTTGGCGATCAGCGTCTTGCCCAGCCCGACTTCGTCCGCCACCAGGAACCGGTCGGTCGCGTCCTCGCCCCAGAGGTGACCGAAGGCGTGCTCCACGGTGGCCCGCTGGAACGGCTTGAGCGTGCCGAGCATGGCCTCCACGTCCGGTCGCGCGCTCATGGCCGCTCCTCCCGGCTCAGCGCCAGCACGTCCGGTGCCACCACGGACAGCACCGTGTCCCACATCTGCTCGAACTCCGCAGGGATCAGGGCGCGCACCTTCTCGGACCGACGCAGCGCCGCCACCTGCCCGGCTACCGCGGCGAGGGCGTCCACGTCCCCGACGCTCGCCCGCATCAGCGGCTCGAACAGCACCACGTCCGTCCATGCGCCGCCGTGCCCGCCCTCACCGAGCCCGTCCAGCTGCTCGAGGGCCTCCGCTTCCGCCGCCAGGTCCTCCCCCGGGGCGTGCTCGTCGATGCCCAACAGGAGCGCGAGATACCGAAGCACCGCGCTTTCGGAGTCCAGCAGCTCCTCCAGGTAGGCCTGCCGACGGTCGGTCAGGTCGCCCTCCAGCCGCAGGGTCACCAGGCAGCGCCGGGTCACCTTCGCCTCACCGGACCCGAGCCGGTTCTCCAACACCAGGAACGGCGTCACGTTCTTCGGCGCCACCGTCCACGCGGTCCCGTCCGCCAGCGGCACGGCCGCATCTGCCTGCAGGGTCAGCAGCCGTGCCGTGGTCACGGCCCCCTCCGGGGCCTGAGGCACGACGACGGCCAGCTCGCCCCGCACCTCGTCCTCACCCTGGGCTGTGACCACCAGAGTCGGGCTGGCGGCGGCCACCGCCCGGTGGAACCGCTCGAGCTCCAATGAGCCGGCGATCTGCGCCCGCAGGTCCGCATCAGGTTCGGCAGGGGCGTAGCGGGTCATCACCTGGTCCAGGCCGACGCCGCCGTCGCGGGGCTCCAGGGCGGCGGCCACGCCGCAGGTGCGGGTCGGTCCCTGGAGGACGGCGTTGAACTCCACGTTCCTGGTCCAGGCCGGGCGGGACAGGTTGGCGCTGCCGGTCACCACCAGCGAGCGCTCACGCTGGCCGAGCAGGTCCATCACCACCGTCTTGGCATGCAGGCCGGTGCTGCGCAGGGAGGACTCGCTGTCGGGGGCCTCAGACTGCTCGGTCTCGCCCTCGAGGACCCCGTCGGCCGGGGCGTCCTCGAGGCCGGACGTCATGTCGTCATGCAGGACCCGGGTGTCCCAGCCCTCGCAGCCGGCCGGCCCCAGCAGGTCGAGCTGCTCCGGGCGGGAGAGGAGGAGCGGCTCGGTGCCGCCGCGCAGGCGCACGATCACATCGGCGGTGGCGAACGGTGTGATCGCCAGGGTGCGTCTCACCCGGTGTGCCGAAGGCAGCTCGTCCAGGGCATGCCCGTTCTCGCCGGCCAGGCCGAGAGGCAGGAGCCGTCCGTCCGTGAACGGTGCCGGGACGGCGAACCGTGCGTGGCGCAGGGAATCGGCCAGAGCGAGCACCGCGCTCCGACGCTCGCCGGGCATCTCGTCCAGCGCCATGCCGGGCAGGGCGGCGACGAAGTCGGCTGCCGGACCTCCGTCCACCGGGCCGTCAGGGTCCTCGTCCAGCACGAGGAGGGTGTCCCAGGAGTCGTCCAAGGTGAGGTTCCGGGAACCGATGAGGAGGCGGTGACGGTGCGTGCCGTCGTCGTGGACGAACCGGACCGCCCAGACCTTGGGATGGAACACGCCCTGGTCCGACGGCGGCTCCACGGGGACCACGGAGTCCTCGAGGAACGTGAAGATCCGCGAGTGGCTGCGGGGCACCGCGATCCCGCCGGCCTGGACGAACACCGTGGTGTGGCCGATGTGCCGCTGCACCGCGTCCAGCAGGGCGAACGGGTCCCGGTGCAGGTCCTCGGCGCCCTCCGGATCGGCCAGGGCGAAGGCCAGTGGAGCCAGAAGCATGGCCGTGAGGTTCAGCGAGTAGGTGGTCGCCACCGCCTGGTCCACGCGTGTGCCCTCCGGCGGACGCAGGGCGTCGGCGAGCACGGTCTGGATTCCGGGATCGAGCATCAGCCGGCCTCCAGTCCGCGGTAAATGTCCTCCAGGTCTGCCCGGGCCTCAGGCCAGCGGAACTGCAGACGACCCAGTGCTGAGCCGCCGCTCCACTGGTCCAGGCGCGCACGGTTCTGCAGGCGTGCGAGCCCCCGCTTCTTGCGGTGCTCACGGTCGGTGATCAGACGGCGGGCTTCCGGATCGTCGGCCAGGGAGTCGGGAGAGTCGGCGGCGGCGACGTGCCCGGCCCAGCGCTCCAGGAATTCGAGGTCCGCCGTACGCATGGGACGGGCCGGCGCCCCCGGCACGGCCAGATGCTCCAGGTCCTGGACCGTGAACGGCTCACCCACCCGGTAGGCCGCCCAGGCCTCGGCGAGGCCGTTGCGGCGGACCTCGGCGAGCGGCTCTCCGTCACCTGTGGTGCGCTCGGAGGCCTCGGCCAGCAGGACGTTGTAGAGGAGGTTCGCCACGTGGGCCAGGCGGGAGAACCGGACTGCCGCGTGGACGGCGTCCTTCAGGTCGGCGGGCAGGTCCAGGGCGAGGACGCCCTCGAAGGTGTCCGGGTGCGGGTTGTCCGCGGACCAGTCCTCGGGGCGGTTCAGGCAGAGGTGGCCGAGCAGCGAATACGGCGCGTGGGCACTGATCATCGTCCGCAGGTAGTCGGCCTCCTCGGCGGTGAGGTCGAACGTGGTCTCCCGTAGCAGGTCGTGCGGGGCCTCCGGAAGGCCCAGGTCCAGGTGACCGGGCAGGCGGCGGTGCGGGCCGTCGTCGTGCTCTTCCACCGGCATGTTCCGGACCGCCTCACGCTCCACGAGGATGAGCTGCGCGTGGTCCCGTGCCGACTGCCCGGCGGCGACGATGCCCCAGGAGCTGAGCATGCCCCAGTAGACGACCGAGGGCACCCGACGCAGGGCCCGACCGGCGGCACGGCCGATGATGCCGGTCTCGCCCTCGCCCATGCCGCGGCGCAGCGCACCCATGAGCTGGAACTCGCCCTCGCGGAAGTCCGCCAGGATCTCCTCCACGGACTGCTTCCGCTCCGCACGGCGCAGCAGCCATGGGACGAAGAGGGCATAGCGCAGGCGGGTATGCAGGGTGGAGGTGCCCGGGAAGAGGCGGTCCGCCCAGGCGTCCCTTATCCGGCCGAAGCCCAGGTCGTCCACGGTGGACTCGTCCCGGAAGCGGTCCACGAGCTCCATCATCTGGCGGTGCTGCCGGCGGTCGACGGCGAGCCAGGTGAAGGAGGACATGGGCACCATCTTGCCGGAGACTGGAAGGCCGCCGCGGGGGAGGAGGCAACGGTGCGCTTATCGTGTCCGCCCGGCGTCGTAGGTTCCACAGTGACCGGACAACAAGGCGCCGGTCGCCGGAACCAGACCAGTGAGGTTGCCATGACGTCGTCCCTGTCCGCTTCGACCACCGCCCTGACCCCGGCCCGCCGTCGTCAGATCGAGGCGATGCTCGTGCGTGCCGTGGGCGAGCATGACGACCGGGCCCTGCAGATGGCCCACGCCTACGGCCATGGCGCCACCCTGGAGCAGATCGGGGACAGATGGGGAGTGACACGCGAGCGCGTGCGCCAGATCATCAATGCCGACTCCGGGTACACCGCCCCGGAGCTGGCCCAGCACCGTCGGCTCAAGGCCGCCGAGGAGAAGCAGTTTCTGAAGGCCAGCGTGCTGGCCTGGTCGGAGGCGAACCCCGGTGTCGACCTGCACGAGGGCGCCCGGCGGTTCTGCCTGGAGCGTGACGAGTTCAAGAAGCTCCTCGGCCGCCGTGCCCGCTTCCACGAGGCCTCCGCCATGCGGAAGTCCTTCCGCAGCGGCGCCAGCGACGAGCAGCTCCTGCAGTACCTGCGCCGGTTCCATACCGAGACCGGCGCCACCACCGCAGCGGCCTACACCGCATGGGCGAAACAGGAAGGCGTGCCGGGCCACCAGACCGTGGCGACCCGCTTCGGCCGATGGAACAACGCGCTGACCGCTGCCGGCATCCGACGTGCAGAGCCGGTGCGTCGGGAGAGCGTCTTCACGGACGACGATCTCTGGGCTGCGGCCATGGAGGCGTTCGCGTCTCCGGAGGCGCCGGTCACCTACCGTGAGTTCTCCGAGTGGCTGCAGGCGCGAGAGGGAATGCCCTCGGACGTCCTCATCCGCAACCGCCTCCAGGTGCCCTTCTCCACGCTCCGCCACGCCGCCGTGCGCATGCTCGCCACCGGCGAGGTGTACCGCGGAGTCTGCACCGGCAACGTGTTCGAGTCGCGTGACTGGAAGTCCCTCGCCCACCGGGACGACGACCCGCTGGAGCCGGTTCGCGGCGCCATCGCCGACCTCGGCCCGAAGCTCACCAACAACGCCTACACGGTCTGGGCCAAGGAGAACCGCGCACCCAGCGCGCTGACCCTCATGCGCCGCACGCGCCTGCGGTGGGGTGCCCTCGTCGAGGCTGCCGGTGGCCAGGCGAACCACCGACGCAACAACGGGTACTCGGACCAGGACCTCGTGGACTGGGTCCGCCGGTTCATCGCCGAGGTCGGCTCCACCTCCTCCAGCGCTTACGCAGAGTGGCAGCAGGGGAAGTCGGCACCGCACCTGGTCACCGTCCTGGCCCGCTTCGGCAGCTGGGCCGAGGCATTGGAGGCCGCAGAGGAGCAGGCCCCCAGCGCCGCCTGACGGGCCGTCGTCGGGCAACGGGAGGGCCACAGAGGGGAGCGCCACGGAGCACCAGAACGACCACCACACCACGCCCGAGGAGTGGGAGGAACTCAAGGCGGAGCAGGCCGCCAGGACGCCCGCCGGCGGAAGAACCGAGGCGCGGGCGCCCGGCCCCGGAGCCTCGGCCGGGACCTCTGGGACTGGATCTGCGGCTGGGGGCTCGTCTCCTCGGACGCCGGCAGCTACGCGATCAGCGGTGCGGCCATCGCCGTGGGGGTGTGGCGCGCGCTCGCCGCGTTCCGGCGGTGGAGTCGCTCCGGCTTCTGAATCCGTCGTCCTCGCCGCGCCCGGCCGTCAGCCGATCCCGAGCCGTGCGCGCTCGGTGGCCAGCACCTGGCGGGCCAACTCGGTGTCCGTGATGTCCACGGCCTCCGGGGCGGCATCGCGCAGGAAGGACTCACGGGCGTGCTCGTCGAACACCACACGTTTGGCCTCCAGCCGCTCGGCCAGCACCCGGTCCGCGCCCTCCTCGGACACGAGCCGGTGCACCTGCACGCGGTGCAGCTGCCCCATCCGTTGGACGCGGGCGATCGCCTGGTCCTCCGCCGCAGGCGTCAACTGCGGTTCACAGAGCACCACCACAGAGGCGGCCTGGATGTTCAGGCCCACCCCTCCGGCCGCGGTCTGTGCCAGCAGCACCGTACCGGCCGGCGCCGCGCCGAACCCGTCCACCAGCCGCTGGCGGGCGTCAGGGGGCACTGCGCCGGTGAGTGGCCCGCGGACGGGCACGCCGGCGCGCTCCAGCTCCCGCCGGCACACCTCGAGCACGCCCAGGAACGCACTGAACACCAGCACCCGCTGCCCGGCCTCGGCCGCCCCGGCCACGATGTCCAGCAGCCGCTGCACCTTCTCTGACCGTGCACCGGCCAGGAACGCCGCCTGGCGCAGCCGCGCGAACGTCCCGTCCGCCACGGTCTGCCGGTACTGGTCCTCGTCAGCCGCGGAGAACGGCACGAGCTCCTCCACCTCGATCGCCTCCGGCAGCTCCACCAGCACGTCCTCCTGGTTACGGCGCAGGTACCACGGGGCCACGGCCTCCCGAAACGCCGGGCCGGCCATCCCCTCTGTCCGACGCTCGAGCTCTTCGTCCAGGATCCCCAGCAGAGCCCGGAACTCCTCGAGCCGGCTCAGCAGGGGAGTGCCGGTCAGCAGCACCACGTGCTCGGTGCGGGAGGCCAGGGCCCGCACGCGGGCCGTCCGCTGGGCAGAGGTGTTCTTCGCATAGTGCGCCTCGTCCACCACCAGGGCCTGCGGCGCCAGCACGGCGGCCGCCTCCGACCGTTGCCCAGGGCGGTCCCGGTCCCCCATCACGGCTCCGAGCGAGCCGAAGGACGTCACTGCGACACCGCCCTCACGCCGCCAGGCGGCCAGGCCCGCAGACCGGGCCGGGCCATGCAGACGGTGAGCCGGCACCTGCGTGTGCTGCTCGATCTCCCGCATCCAGTTCGGCACCACCGCTGCCGGGCACACCACCAGCATCCGCCGGGCCCCCTGCGCCCACAGGTGCGCAAGCGCCGCCAAGGCCTCCACGGTCTTGCCCAAGCCCATCTCATCCCCGATCAGCACTCGGCGCTGCACCAGCACGAACCGAGCGGCAAAGTCCTGGTACCCGCGCAGGGAGGTGTGCTCGGACATCGCGGAGCGGTCCAACGGCTGGGCACGCACGGCCTCCACCACATCCTCCGGCAGCATGCCCTCTGCGCGGCGCGAGTCCGCGGCCACCAGCTCCAGCTCCTCCAGCAGTGCGGCGAACACCGCCGGCCGTGCCGCCACATCCGCCCAGGCATCCTCCGTCTCTCCCACCGGACGATCCGGATCCGGCAGCCCGTCTGCGAACTCATGGACCTGCCGCACGCCCTCCCGGAACTGTGCCGCCGTCATATCCCCGGCGGAGACAAGCAGATGCGTGGCACCCTCATACAGGGCCCGTGCCGCGGGGGCCAAGGCCGCAGCCAAGGCCAGCTGCCGGGCCCGGTGGTGCACCGGACGCACCGGCTCCCAGGCGCGCAGCCGGTGCACCAGCTCGGTCAGCGGGCCATGCGGAGCGGCATCCTCGTGGCCGGGGTCCAGCGCCACGGACACCTCCTCCCGCACCTGCCCGTGCAGCCCGAGCGCAGCCGCCGCACACCGCTCCGCCATGACCGCGCCGATGCCCGGGTACCGCTGCAACTCCTCACGCCGCACGAACGCCTCCCACGCCGTGTCCACCCCCGCCTCCCGCAGTCGCTGCACGGGGATCCGCCCCTCGGTGACGTCCCTCAGGACCTCCACCGGCATCTGCTGCAGCCGCTCCCGGGCCAGGCTATGGACCACCCTGTCCCCGGCAGCCAACACGAGCCGGCGGCGCTCGGCCTCCGTGCGCACCGCGTGCTCCACGCGCATCCCGTCCTCGGCGAGCCCGGGCAGCTCTGCCGCACCCAACAGAGTCGGTGCCGCACCGATGCCGTCCACGTGCTCGTGCAGCCGCAACCGTCCGTCCGCGGCGGCCTGCATCAGGGCGTGTCCGTCCGGCAGGACGCCCCGGCCCGGGCGGATGCGCTCGAGCATCGCCTCCACGGCATTGCGCATGCCCTCGTGGTGGAAGGCGACCAGCCGGTGGGCCGCCGCCTCTGCCGCTGCCCGCCGCCGACCGCCGAGCAGCACCCGCCGCCAGGACAGCAGCGGGGCCACGGCCGCCGCGTCCTCATCCGGACCCTGGAGCAGCGACTCCACCGACGCCCGCTGTCCCCCGTCCAACGGCACCATCCGGTTCCAGTTTTCCAAGGCCTGCAGCAGAGGCGCGTCCTCCGGGTGCAGGGGAAACAGCCGCCATGCCGTGCTCTCGCCGTTGCGCACCTCAAGGACCCGGTTGGACAGGGCCGCGGCGGCCCCGTTCCGGGCAGCCGCCACGGCCGAGCGTGCTTGGACGATCTCCCGCGCCGTCGCGGACCAGGCGGTGACCTCGTGGATGATGCGGCGCAGACTCTCACGTTCGGGCAGGCTCATCCCTCCATTGTGGAGGTGGCGTCCCACACCGCTCCTATCCTGTCCGCCCACCCTCTAGGTGTTGTGGGTCATGAGGTTCTTGACATCGGTGCCGGGCTGAGATGAGACGAGTGGGCCTCTCCCACAGGATGGAAGTTCCTACGCAACCCATCCGCGCGAAAAGGCCCACTCATGACTCACGCTAACGCACCCCTGACCCCCACCGGCCGTCTCAGGATGGTCCACCGTCACCTGAACGACGGGATCCCGCAATCCCACGTGGCCGCTTAAGTTCCGGGTGAGCCGGCCCACGGTGGCCACCTGGGTCGCCCGCTACAAGGCTCAAGGCGAGGCAGGACTTCAGGACCGGTCCAGCCGGCCCCAGCGCTCACCTGACCGACTCGATCCGGTCCTGGTC
>NZ_KV809453.1:55535-56189 GCF_001812555.1 Micrococcus sp. HMSC067E09
CTTCGTACTGTGGGGCGGTGGCTGCACCGGGCCGGGATCTCCCGCCTACGGGACCTGACCCCTACCGGAGAAGACCTGCGCCAACGACCCCAGAAGATCACCGCGAGAGGGCCGGGGCACATGGTGCACCTGGATGTGAAGAAGATCGGGAAGATCCCAGACGGGGGCGGCTGGCGCACCCACGGACGTGACAGTGAAGCAGGCCGTGCTTCCAAGCGTGGTGCAGGCCGGCGGGTCGGGTACACGTACCTGCACTCGGCGATCGACGGGTTCACCCGCCTGGCGTACACCGAGGCACTGGAGGACGAGAAAGCGGTGACCACGATCGGGTTCTTCTGCCGGGCCCGCGCGTTCTTCGCCGCCCACGGGATCCGGACCGATCGGGTGATCACGGACAACGGGAACAACTACCGGGCCGCCGACTTCACCACGAAGGTGACTTCACTGGGCGGTCGGCATCACCGGATCCGCCCGTACACTCCCCGCCATAACGGGAAGATCGAACGGTACAACCGGTTGATGGTCGATGAGGTCCTCTACGCCCGCTCTTACCGCTCAGAAGCTCAGCGGCGTGAGGCCCTGGCGGTGTGGGTGAATCACTACAACTATCATCGGCCTCATACTTCCTGCGGAGACGCTCCTCCGGCCTCACTG
>NZ_KV809453.1:56289-179057 GCF_001812555.1 Micrococcus sp. HMSC067E09
CTGCGGAGACGCTCCTCCGGCCTCACTGGCCCCTGCATGTGTCAACAACGTCATGCCCTCCTACATCTAGGATCGAGGTGTCCGAGCCCTGGACGCCCGCTGTGTGCCCCGAGGAGGCCTGCCATGACGAGCCCGATGACCGAACAGCAGTGGACCGACAAGTTCACCGCGGACCACGGCCGCGAGCCCACCCTGTCCGAGTACCGGGCCGCGAAGTCCGCCGGCGAGTTCAGCGAGCCCGCAGCGACGGCCGCACCAGGCACGGCCTTCCCCAACCGCCTCCGAGGCATGCCGGCCGTCTACGCGTACCTCCCGCTCATCCTCGCCGGCCTCGGCTTCTTCGCCCTCCTCAGCCTGTTCCTGCCCGTCCTCACCGCGCTGGGGGAGAGCGCCAACTGGTTCTCCACCGGCTTGAAGGAAGAGGGATACCTGCTGCTGGTGTCCTTCCTCCTGCTCATCGGCGCCGGGGTCCTGCTCTGGTTCAAGCGCGTCACCTGGGTGCGCATGACCACCGGCGGCCTCGCCGTGCTCGTCGGCATCTTCGCGACCGTGGACGGCTTCGCCAACATCAACCACTTCAGCAACACCCCGTGGGTCAGCCCCGGCACCGGTCTGTACATGATCGGTCTGCTCGGCCTGGCCATGATCGCCGGAGGCGTCCTGTGCTTCCTGCCGGCCGCCGAACGGCACCTCGGGCAGGGACAGCAGCGCCACGCCGTCACCCAGCCCATCGCCTGACCGCAGCCGGTCGAACCCGGTGACCTCACCGGCGGCGGCGAGCGGCCGCCGTCGGGAAACGCAGGAGGGGAACCCATGACGCAGGACGACCACCACACCACGGCCGAGGAGTGGGAGCGGCTCAAAGCCGAGCAGGCCCGCCAGGACGCCGGCCGGAGGAAGAACCGCGGCGCGGGCACCCGGCCCCGGAGCCTCGGACGGGACCTCTGGGACTGGATCTGCGGCTGGGGGCTCGGCATCCTCGGCATCGTGGTGATCCTCTTCGGCGCCGCCACCATCTCCAACACCCTGAACGGCAAGGGGCTCGTCTCCTCGGACGCCGGCAGCTACGCGATCAGCGGTGCGGCCATCGCCGTGGGGCTGTGGTGCGCGCTCGCTGCGTTCCGGCGGTGGAGCCGCTCCGGGTTCTGAGTCCGTACTTCGCCGCGCCCGGCCGTCAGCCGATCCCGAGCCGTGCGCGCTCGGCGGTTCCGGACACAACACGCCCCCGCCGGCCACACCCACCACGGTGGGCTGACCGACGGGGGCGAGTGCCGTCGTCGGGCATCACCGGCGGGGAGGCCAGCGCCAGGAGACGCTGCGCCGCCGCGCCCGGAGAGTTCAGCGGCCGCGGCCACCCAACAGCCGGCGCCAGCTGATGCCGACGCCGCGGTTGGAGACGTTGAAGATGCCGAAGCGGCGGCCGACGCGCGGGCCTCCACGGCCGACGGAGGCGGTGGTGTTCTTGCCGATGCGCTTGCCGATGCGGAACATGCTTGGGTCCTTTCGTTCGAAGAATGCCTTCGAGTCGCCCACGCTACGGGCAGGCCGTCCCGACTGGCCACCCGTGGGCGGCCGTCGGGCGGGAGGAAGCACGGAGGGGCTGCCGGTTCGAACGGGCCGTGTCAGGCCGGGCGGCGTGACGTCGGATCCTGGACGAGCGTCAGGCTGGGCTGACGTGGATCCGCAGTGCTCGGGCCGCGAACTCGGCGGCTTCGGGGCCTCCGAAGGCGGGATGGAAGTCCGGATCGGTGACGTAGAGGTCCGCCACGCCGAGCACCATGGCAGTCGCGTTGGTCGGGTCGTCGGCGCAGGTGGGAGTGCCGGGGACCTGGGCGAACCATGCGACATGCGCGGCGGCGTGGGCCTGCGCCTCGGGGCTCGACGGCCCCAGGCCGGCTGCGTGCAGCTCGCCCCAGCGAGCAAGCAGCTGCTCAGCATCGGCCTCGAACTGCTGCTGCTGGGTCAGCGTCTTGGCGTGCCACCACCGGTGGGAGACGTCGAAAGCCTCCTGGCCCCAGCGGGAGACCACCTCAGCCTCATAACGGTCGTTGAAACCCTCGAGCAGCATATCCATGCGGGGTCGGCGCCCCTGGCGACGCATCGCGATGGTGTGCTCGACCGATGCGATGCGCCGGTCCAGCGCCTCACGATCCCGGCGGAGCTGGACGAGGTGCGTCTCCAGGGCTGCCACCTCGTCGGCCTGATCGTGTTCGGAGTCGAGAACGGCGGCGATCTCGTTGAGCGGCAGCCCGGCATCGCGCAGCAGCAGGATGCGTTGGAGGCGGGCCACGGCAGTCTGACCGTAGTAGCGATAGCCGTTGGCGCCGATCCGGTCAGGGTGCAGCAGGCCGATCTGATGGTAATGCCGCAGGGTTCGGCCGCTGATCCCGGCACGCTGCGCCAGCTGCTGGACGGTCCACTCCACCACGACCCGCCTTCCCTCACTGTCCATTCGTTGTCAGCCCCAACTGTGGCAGGGCCACGGCCACGACGTCGGCTGCGGGGACCGTCACGCACTCGGCCGCACTGCGACCCGTCGCGGACAGGTAGGCCTCGGCGATACGGGCGCCCGCCGCATAGCCCGCTCCGGTGGGCAGGCCGACCGGGGTTCCGCCGAACAAACGTGCGCTGGCATCCCCCAGCACCCAAGCGCCGAAGTCCTGCATCCCGGTCACCTCCAGCCCCTCCACGACGCGCGCGAGGACCGCGTCGCTGGTGCGGGTCTGGTCGCTGACGAAGTGAGTGAGTCCCCGCGTGCCGTAGGCCTCGGCGGCGAACAGGTCCGCCAGCCCCTCGGCCACCACGTGCTCACCGACGGTGACGGTCCTCGGATCCCACACCACACCACCGGGCGAGTAGCGCACGTTGTGGTGGAGCTCGTGCAGGGCGATGGCCTCCAGGCGGTCCAGCACCTCCGACGACGGCCAGACGGTGATCGCGATGAAGCCGCTGATCCCGCCTGAGGCCGACAACCCGCGGACCTCGTCCATGAAGTGCTTGTTGTCAGGGTCGCCCAGGACGAGCAGCACCCGAAGGTCAGGCATGCGCATGGTCGGATTGGCTGCTGACAGACGCTCCAACCCGTCCCGTACAGCACGCTCGACCCGGCCCCACGCATCGGCTTCCTCCAAGGCCCTCAGGCCTTCGACGACCTGGTCAAGTGAGGTTTCCGGTCCGAAACCGAAGTTCTGGGCATGCACCTGGGCCAGGTCCGGCCCACCCGGGATGAAGAAGTACATTCCTGCCATCGGCGCCCACAGATCACGGGCCGCCTCGTTCCACTCGTCAGGCTGGGCGTGGGCCAGGCGCTGCATGCCGACGAGGCTGTCGATCATCGAGACTGTCATGCACTCGACCGTAAACATTGACGCGACGGCAAGGTCAATCCCGGCTTTGAGCAGCGTCTCCGGTGCAGTGCACACGACGTTTTCCCGAACGAAAGCGCATCGGGACGCGACGGTTTTCCGAACGAAAGCGCGGCGGGACGCGACGGTTTCCCGAACGAAAGTGACAAGGGGGTCAGTCGGGCAGGTCGACCTCGTGGCAGCCCTCGTGGCCGATCGGCCCGCCCTCCCATGCGCGGGCGATGCGGTCCAGGCGCTGGACCTGCTCGTCGTGGCCGGTGCCGGCGAGAGTGTTGCGGGCGATCGACCGGGCCAGGGCGTCCGCCAGCTCGTTGCCATGATGGCCCACGTGCCCCTTGATCCAGCGCACCTTCACGGACTTGCCCAGCGAACAGATGTACTCCCGGATCTCCAGCAGGTGGCGAAGGGACTTGCGTACCCGGTCGCCGCGGGCACCGCCCAGCGTCAGCGGCTCGTTCACGGCGTCCCGCAGCAGGGCCAGTGCCGCCCGGGAATCAGAGTGCATCACCACGGGTCCGTCCTGCCGCCCCGCCCATGCGGCCACTACATAGCCCAGCAGCAGCGCGTCCAGTTCGGACTCCACGGGCCGGGTGGCGCCGGGCACGGTGCGGGCCGCCCACACTCCGGGCTCGGCCGTCGCCGCCGCGCCGCCGATGCGGGCCCCGCGCAGGGTGGCGCCGTCCACGAAGACGTCCGTCACCTCCGCGGGGGTGCGGCGGTCCATGTTGTGCAGCAGCTCCGGGGCCACGCGCTGCAGATAGCGCTGCACCCGCCGCCACTCGGCACGGTCCGCGGCAGTCCCCGTGGGGGTCACCGTGCTCGGGGCGTCGTCGAGACGGATGCGCAGGGAACCGAGCTCCATCACCGCGTCCGGGACGATCTCCGGCAGCAGATAGGACGAGCGCTGGGTGCCGTCAGCGGACTCGTCCAGGCGGTAGCCCACCACGTTCAGCCCCGGCGGCCCGACGGCCTCCAGCAGCCGGAGGGTCTCGGCGTCCTCGTCCGACCGCTTGTGCACGATCACCGGGTCTTGCGGATCCTGGTCCGCCAGCGCGTGCTCCCAGAAGCGGTGCAGCTCGGTGACCGGGACCATGCCGACGTACACCTCGCCGCGCTCGTCGTCCCCGAGCTCGTCCAGCACCAGGGCCCGCGTGATGTACACGATGCCTCCGCGCACCGAGAACAGGTCCAGCCGGCAACACGGGCCGAACCGGACGCCCTGGAGCAGGGCGGGCGTCTGCATCACCTTCACGCCGTCCCTGCGGGTCCGCATCACCGGCGGCCGGGGACGGACGGCCGAGGGGCGGACCGGCGCCGGGGTGGTCAGGCGCACCGGCATGCCCCGGTGATCCACCTCGAGCCGGCGGGGGCGCGGCGGGACAGACCGGGCGGCGGGGCCGAGGAACGCGAGCGCGGGGTCGAGCAGCGCACCCTGCGAGACGGCGTCCGCCTCGCTGTGCAGACCCCGCACGGACTCGCGTGCGGGGTGAGTGCTGCGCTGCTCCATGGTTCCTTTCCCTGCCCGTCGGTCCTGCGTCCTTCTCCGCGTCCGTTCCCGCCGTGCGGTGCGGCGGAACCCCCTGTGCCGCACAAATGGTCAATCCTAGAGCCGCCGGAGCGGAGACCCCACAAGAAGACACCTGCTGTGCGTCCGCTGCGGCCCTTCGCGGGGTGCTAGCCCGGAGCCGCTCTCTCCGCCTGATCTGACCTGCCGCGCCGAGCGTGCGCCTGACAGTCCGGACCGAGCTCCACACCGAGGGCCGCGGCCTGCTCCCGCTGCTGCCGCAGGGCCGCGGCGCCGAGCATGCCGGCCAGCGCGCGCTCGCCGGAGCCCGGATCCGGGGCCGTCTCCACGAACATCCGATGCAGGGCCGAGCCTCCCAGCCCCAGGGCCAGGGAGGAGAGCACCACGTCCGCGCCGTCCCGGTGGCGCAGCAGGACGGCCTCGGCCGCCGAGGTCAGTTCCTCGAGGTCCTCGAGCCGATGGGCGCGGACCGTGCGCTCCACGTCCGCGACGATCCTGTCCGCCACGCGGGCCAGCAGCGTCTGCTTGTTGGGGACATGCCAGTACAGCGCCGAGGCCTGCACCCCGAGCACCCCGGCCACGCGGCGCATGGACAGGTCCCCCATGCCGAAGTCCTGCAGGATCGTGACGGCCGCGTCCACGACCTCGTCCACGGTCAGCCGACCGCGGGGGCGAGGAGCATCAGCAGCAGAGGTCACCCTGTGAACATATCCGAGCCACCCGAGGACCGGGAGGTTCGGCGGCTGAACCTTCGCTGGATGCGTAACGGGACGCAGGCGACACCGCCAGGACGCAGGCGACACCGCGGCGCCGCAGCCCGCCGGCGCCGCACCGCAGCCACCCCCGCCGACGGCCGCTGCCGGCGACGGCTCAGACCACGGTGAGGGAGCCGTCGTCGTGCAGGCGGACCACCCGGTCCGCGAGGGCGGCGGCCTCCTCGCGGTCATGGGTGACGTGCACGGCGGTGGTGCCGGTGGCCTTGAGGATCTGCCGGATGTCCGCGGCGAGGCGCTCGCGCAGGTCACGGTCCAGGGCGGAGAGCGGCTCGTCCAGCAGCAGCACCCGCGGGGACGGGGCCAGCGATCGGGCCAGGGCCACCCGCTGGGCCTGACCGCCGGAGAGGTTCTGCACGGGGCGGTCGCCGAAGGCGGCGAGGTCCACCAGCTCCAGCATCTGCGCCACCCGGTCCTGGCGTGCGGCCCGCGGCACCTTCGCGGACTCCAGGCCGTAGGCCACGTTCCGTGCCACCGAGCGGTGCGGGAACAGCTGGCCGTCCTGGAAGACCATGCCCACCCCGCGCCGGTGGGTGGGCACACCGGTGACGTCCTGGCCGTCCAGCAGGATCCGCCCGGCACTGACGCGCTCCAGGCCGGCGATGCCGCGCAGCAGAGTGGACTTGCCGGAGCCCGAGGCGCCCAGCAGCGCCACGATCTCGCCCGGGGCCAGCGTCAGGTCCACCCCGGACACCGGCGCGGTGCCGTCCGGGTAGGAGACCGTCACGTCCTCCAGCGTCAGGGCCGCACCGTGCTCCATGCCCATGCCCACGCCCATGCCCATGCCCATGCCCACGCCCATGCTCACCATGCTCCTCCCGTCCCGGCGGCGCCGCGCGGGCGCAGCCTCTCGCACACCACCATCACGGTGGCGGTGACCAGGGCCAGCACCACCGCACCGGCCAGGGCCATCCCGTAGTTCTCCGCCCCCGGACGGCCCAGCAGCTTCACCACCACGATCGGCAGTGTCTGGTAGTCCGGGCTCGCCAGGAAGCTGGTGGCCCCGAACTCGCCCAGGGACACCGCGAACGCGAAGCCCGCGGCCAGGCCCACTGCCCGCAGCAGCACCGGCCCGTCCACCGTGAGCAGCACTCGCCAGGGGCCGGCGCCGAGCGTGCCGGCGGCCTCGCGCAGCCGATGGTCCACCGCGCCGAGCACCGGCACGAGCGTGCGCACCACCAGCGGCAGCGCCACCACGGCCTGGGCCAGCGGCACCAGCGCCCCGGACTGGGCGAGCTCCCGGAACTCCAGCTGCAGGGACACCACGAATCCGAAGCCCACCGTCACCGCGGAGACGCCCAGCGGCAGCATCACCGCGCCGTCCAGCCAGCGCTGGGCCCGCCGTGCCGCGGCGGAGTGGAACGGGCGGGTCAGTAGCAGGGCCAGCGGAATGCCGGCCAGCAGGGTGAACACGGTGGCGTCCCCGGCGATCTTCACCGAGTGCTCCAGCGCCTGCAGCACCGTGGTGCCGCCGGCGAACCCGGCGCCCGAGCTCTCCGCGAGCAGCCGGTAGTTCCGCAGCCCCCAGCCCTCGCTCGAGTGGAACGAGCGGACCAGCAGCGAACCCAGCGGCAGCAGGATCAGCGTGGCCGCCAGGGCGGTGACCAGCGCCGGCGCCCAGTCACGCCGTCCCAGCGGCACCGCGTACGCGTCCCGGATGCGCAGCGCACGCACGGTCCTGGCGGAGGCGGCGGAGGACAGCCCGATGGCCGCCAGCACCACCAGCAGCTGCAGCACGGAGAACACGGCGGCCACCCGCAGGTCCAGGTAGACCGAGGTCTGCACCCAGATCTCCGTCTCCAGGGTGCCCACCCCGGGGCGGCCGAGCGTCTGGACGATCCCGAACGCCGAGCAGCAGAACAGGAACACCAGCGAGCCCGCCGAGGCGATCGCCGGGCCCAGCTGCGGCAGCGTGACCGTGCGGAACACCCGCCACGGGGACGCCCCGAGCGAGGCCGCCGCCTCCGCCTGCCGCGGGTCCAGCACGGACCACAGCCCACCGACCTGGCGCACCACCACGGACACGTTGAAGAACACCATGGCCAGCACCACCGCCGTGGTGGTCTGGTCCAGGCCGAGGAACCCGAGCGGCCCGCCCGGGGCCAGCAGGGCGCGGAAGGCCACGCCCACCACCACGGTGGGCAGCACGAACGGCACCGTCACCACGGCGCGCAGCGCGTCCCTGCCCGGGAACGTGCGCCGGTAGAGCACGAAGGCCGCCGGCAGGCCCACGGCCAGGGACAGGGCCGCGCCGGCCGCCGCCATGCCCAGGGTGTGGCCGAGGATCCGCCAGGTGCGCTCGCGGCCGAGGACCTCGCCGAAGGCGGTGAGGTCCAGGGCGCCGTCCGCGGTGACGCCCCGCAGGAACATCGCGCCGACCGGCCACAGGAAGAAGACCGCGAGGAAGGTCAGCGGCAGGACGGCGGCCAGCAGCCACCAGGCGCCCAGCCCGTCGCCGGACGGCCGGGCGCGCGGCCGCCGCTGAAGGACGGACGGCAGGCTCACGTGCTCAGCGGTCCTCGCGCAGGGCGGTGAAGTCCTTCAGCCACTGCTCGCGGTGCTCTGCCACGGCCTTCGGGTCCGGGGTGATGGGGTCCTCCGCCATCTGCGCGTTCTCCGCCCACTCCTCGGGCAGTTCGACGGACTCGTCGATCGGGTACATGTACATGGACTCCGGGAACGCCTCCTGGAACTCCTCGGACAGCATGAACTCGATGAACGCCTGGGCGCCCTCCGGGTTCTGCGCGCCCTCGACCACACCGGCGAACTCGGTCTGCGGGGTGCAGGTGCCCTCCACGTTGCCGGTGGTCGGCGCGTAGGCGGGGGAGGAGGAGTAGGAGAGCACGAGCGGGAAGTCGCCCTCGCCGTCACCGCCGGAGAAGTCGGTGTAGTAGGCGTCGGACCAGGAGGAGGCCACCTTGGTGCCGCCGTCCAGGGCCTTCGTCCACCAGTCCTGCCAGCCGTCCTCGCCCTCGGCCTCCACGGTGGCGGCCAGGAAGGCCAGGCCGGGGGAGGAGGTGACCGGGTCGGTGACCACGAGCAGCTCGGCGTACTCCGGCTTCGTGAGGTCGTCGAGTCCCTGCGGCTCGTCCATGCCCTTGTCCTCGAACCACTCGTGGTCCACGTTGACGCAGACCTGGCCCTGGTCGATCGGGATCATCTTGCCCTCCACCACGCGGTCCTTCGCCGACTCCGGCAGGCCCTCCGGCGTCACATCCGCCAGGACGCCGCCGTCCACGAGGGTGTGGGTGGAGTGGTCCTCCACGCCGTAGACGCCGTCCACGGTGGGGGAGTCCTTCGCCAGCAGCAGCTGGTTGACCACGGTGCCGGCGTCGCCGGGGGCGGTGGTCTTCAGCTCGTAGCCGGTCTCCTCGGTGAACTTCTCCAGCAGCTCCTTCGGGGGCTCGAAGGAGTCGTGGGTCATGATGGTGACCGTCTTCTTCGGGGCGTCCGAGCCCTGCTCCTCGGAGGATCCCCCGCCGGTCTGGTCCGCCACGGAGCAGGCGGACAGGGCCAGGACGGCCAGGGCGGACAGGCCGAAGGCGGCCGTGCGGGAACGGGCAGTGGTGTGGGACATCGTCTGTCTCGGCCTCCTGTGGTGCGGAGGGGCCCGGACGCCCACACCCGGACGGGGCGCGGAGCATCCGGGTTGAGAGGTTCTCGACTTCCTTCGCCGGTGCGAGCCGGAGCAGGTTCGAGGGTCTGCGCATCGGGCGCACTCTCAGCGCCCCGTGCGGGCGCTCCCCTGTCGATGTGCGCCCCACCCTACCGGCACCGGCGGTGCGGCGGGAAATGCCGGTCACGGGCCGTCGTCGGGAAGGAGACCGGGCGCGGTGCGCCCGCCATCCTGAGGCACGACGACGGCTCCCTCGCCTGGCGCGTCTGCCTCGCCCCGTACACTGCCTGACGTGAACGAGGCCACTTTCAGCGCGCGCGACGACGCGGCGCATAACCACCGCGTGCCGGGCGCATCCCACCCGGCGGGCGACCGTGCGCGTCGGCAGAGGATCCGATCCATCGAGTCCGAGTGGAACACCTCCCGCCCCCACCGGCTCTGGCCGCGGATGCTGGTGCTGGTGCTCATCGCCGCCGGCCTGGTCATCACGGTGGAGTTCGTGCAGGGCCTGTCCCAGATCATCGCCCCGGTCTTCCTCGGCCTGAACTTCGTGGTGGTGGTCTACCCGGTGCAGGCGTGGCTGACCCGCCGCGGCCTCCACCCGGTGTTCGGGGCCACCGTGTCCGTGCTGCTGGTGGCGGCGGTGTTCTGCGCGTTCGTGGGCCTGCTGTTCTGGTCCATCCTCGAGCTCGTGGACGCCCTGCCGCAGTACACCGGCGAGGTGCAGGCGCTGGTCGTGGACGTCAGCGACCAGCTGATCGCATGGGGCCTGTCCCCGGAGGCCGTCCAGCAGCAGGTGAACGGGATCGACTGGAAAGACGTCTCCGGCGCCGCGGTGTCCACGCTGACCGCCATCGCCACGAACACGTGGGCCGTGTTCGGCCTGCTGCTGACCGTGGTGATGTCCATGTTCTTCCTGGCCATGGACTCCATGGGCGTCGAGCGCCGCGTGCACCTGCTCAACACCGCCCGGGACGAACTCGGCGACGCGCTGATCGCCTTCGCTCAGGGCGTGCGCCGCTACTGGCTGGTGACCACCGTGTTCGGCCTCATCGTGGCCATCCTGGACGTGGTGGCCCTCGTGATCATCGGCGTCCCGCTGGCCCTGGTGTGGGGTGTGTTCAGCTTCCTCACCAACTACATCCCGAACATCGGCTTCGTGATCGGCCTGATCCCGCCGGCCCTGCTCGGCCTGGTGGAGGGCGGCTGGCCCGCCTTCTTCGCCGTGGTCATCAGCTACTCCGTGCTGAACTTCGTGCTGCAGTCCATCATCCAGCCGAAGGTCGCCGGAGACGCCGTGGGCGTCATCCCCACCGTCTCCTTCATCTCCCTGCTCTTCTGGGCCTGGGTCCTGGGCCCGCTCGGCGCGATCCTCGCCCTGCCCGCCACCCTCCTGGTCAAGGCGATCCTCATCGACGCGGACCCGCACGCCAGGTGGCTCAACGTGTTCATCGCCGCGGACCTGAAGGGCATGGAGCGGTTCCACCTGCCGAAGCTGCTGCAGCGGCGGCAGAAGGAGCAGAAGGCGAAGGACAAGGCCGTGGCGGAGGCCGCGGAGAAGGAGCGCGTGGCCGCCACCGACGGTGCCGAGGGGCAGGCGCACCCGGAGAAGGAGCGCGTGGCCGCGCAGGCGGAGGAGCACCGCGTGGACGCGCAGAAGGACTGGATGGCCGCCGAGCAGGAGGCCGTGGCCTCCTCGCCCGACACCCCCGTGCAGCCGGTCGCCGAGGGTGTGGCTCCCGCCGAGACCGACGCCGCCACCCACGCCGATCTGCGCCGGGGCACCGAGCTCGAGGACCACGTCATCCGGGACGTGGACGACGACCCCGGTGCCCGCAAAGGCTGAACCGCTCCGTGCGCGCTGAACGGAACCGGGCGGAGAGCCAGAAGCCTGCGGCCCCTCGAACGGAGCCTCGTCGGGAGGATGCTCGGCAGGCGGATGCTGGCCGGGAGGTGGTCTGCCGGGAGGATGCCCGGCGGGCGGATGCCGGCCGGGAGGATGCTCGGCAGTCCGGTGCCGGTGCCGCCGGACGGCGCCGCGGTGGGGGACTGCTGTTCGTCCTGGTCAGCATCATGGCGGCCGGACCGCTGCTGAACTACGGCGTCTCCGCCTCCTCCGCCCTGGTGGTCGAGCGCCTCGGCATCGACGACGGCCTGCTCGGCACCATCGTCTCAGTCGTGTTCGTCTCGGCCGCCGTCACCTCGCTCTGGCTCGGCCGCCTGGCAGACCGGCTGTCCGTCCGCGCCCAGGTGGCGATCGTCTACGGCGGCTCCGCCCTGGCCCTCGTGGTGGCTGCCTTCGCCCAGCAGTACGCCCTGCTCCTCGTGGCCGCCGCCCTCGTGGGCCCGACCCAGGCGATCGCCAACCCGACCACCAACCGCATCATCCTGGCCGAGGCCCCACCGGGGCGGAAGACCAGCTGGATCGGAGTGAAGCAGTCCGGCGTGCAGGCCTCCCAGCTGTTCGCCGGACTGTTCTTCCCGGCCGTGGCCCTGGCCTTCGGCTGGACCGGTGCCGCCCTTGGCGCGGCCTGCGTGGCGCTGCTGCTGTGGGTCATCGCCGAGGTCGTCCTCGGCCGCGCCGCGGATGCCGCCCCGTCGGAAGGCGTGGCCTCCGGGAGGAAGGTGAGGGGCCGCCGTCGCCAAGGGCGTCCGGACGCCGCGGAGAAGGCGAGGGCACAAGACGCGGTGAAGGCGACGACGTCGGCGGCGGGCCGGGGAACGACGCGCGCCGCGGAGCGGCTGCCGGCCGAAGTGTGGCTGACGGCGGCGATCGCGTTCCTGAACGGCCTCGGCACGCAGAGCACCAACGTGTACCTGGCGCTGTTCGCGGTGCGCGAGGTCGGCTTCGGCGTGACCGCCGCAGGCATGGCGGTGGCCGTGGCGGGCGTGGTCGGGGTGGTGTCCCGCGTGATGTGGGGACGGCGCATGGACGCCGGGGGCCGGCCGACCACGCTGCTGATGATCATCGGGCTCGGGGCGATCGGCTCCACCGTGCTGCTCGTGCTGGCCGGCACGCTGCACCAGCCGGCCCTCGTGTGGGCGGCCGCGGCCATGCACGGCATCTCCGCGCTCGGCACGAACGTGGTGCTCAACGCCTTCCTGCTGACCCTCGTGCCGCGGGAGCGGATCGGCGCCGCCTCCGGCGTGAACTCCATGGGCATGTTCGCCGGGTTCTCGCTCGGGCCGATCGTCATGGGCGCCGTGCTCGGGGCCACCGGACACTTCACGGTCGGCTGGTGGGTCATGGGCGGGCTCTACGCGTGCGGGATCCTCGTGGTGCTGGTGCTGCGGGCCTGCGTGGGCGGCCGGCCTGAGACCCGGGGGCCTGTGTGGCAGGCGTAGGATTCCGGGCATGAGCGCAGAGTCCCTCACCCGGCCCGGTGTCCGCCGCCTGTTCGAGGACACGGCCGGCGGACCGCGCGGCGGACGTGCGGTTCTGCTGCTGGTCCCGGGCCTGTGGCTGGGCCTGCTCACCGGCATCTCTCTGATCGAGGCGCCGCTGAAGTTCACCGCACCGGGCATCACCATCCCACTGGGCCTGGGCATCGGCCGCCGCGTGTTCCTCGCCATGAACATCGTGGAGTTCGTGCTCGCCGTGCTCCTGGTGGTGGCCCTGCTGAAGACCGCAGGGCGCCCGGCGCGCCGCCCGCTCTGGGGTTGGACCGCCGGGATCCTGACGGTCTATGCCGTGAAGGTGCTCGTCATCCGGCCGATCCTCAACGTGCGGACCGACGCCGTCCTCGCCGGCCAGTCCGCAGGTGGGTCCATGACGCATCTGTTCTACATCGCCGCGGACGGGGCCCTCATCGTCCTGCTGATCGCCCTGGCCGTGACTGCCGTCCGGGGCCTGCTGCCGGCCGAACGCTGACCCGGTGAACGCCGATCCGGTGAACGTTGACCCGGTGAACGCTCACCCGGCGCACGCCGATTCGCCGAACCAGAAGGTCTGGCTACTTCACGAGCCGTCAAACTGGCCGTTTGTTCTGGTTCGCCGAACCGGAGGACATGGTTTGGTGTGCCGAGCCAGAAGAAATGGTTGGTTGGCGGCGGCCTGAAGTGGCCGTTTGTTCTGGTTCGCCGTGGCGGACTCTCTGGGTCGTCGTGGCATCCCCAGCACGCTCAGGGGCGATGACCGGAGCGGCCTGCGGTCGGAGCGGCCGACGACCGGAGCGGTCGGCGAACGGTGCCGGGCGGCGAGGCTCAGGCGCCTCGACTGGCGAACGCCGCGGCCAGGTCCGCCATGAGCGCCAGACTTCCGTCCTTGGTCAGTGCCGAGCCGGCGACGCGGATGACGATCCATCCCTCCGCCTGCATCCGGCGGTCGCGGTCGATGTCCTTGCGGAACTGCTCTTGGCCCCGGTGGTGGTCACCGTCGTACTGGATGCAGATCTTGAGTTCTTCCCAGGCGAGGTCAGGACGCACCAGGCGTCCGTCCGTGAGACGAATCACCGGGTTCACCGCAGGCTCGGGGAACCCGTGGTCCACGGCCATGAGACGGACGCGGGTCTCGGGGATCGAGTCGACGCCGGAGCGCACCGACTCCCATGCTTCTCTCGCGAGACGGACGCCGCGTCGGCCGCGGCGATCGGTCATCGCCTGAAGGACGTCGGAGGGTTCGGCGAGTGGGAACTCGAAGCGGGACTTCTCGGCGCCGGGGCCGTCTGCGCGCTGGCGCAGGCTGTCGCCACAGGCCACCAGGTCGTCGAGGAGCCGGGTCTGTCCTGCCAGGTCGACCCAGGTGTGCGCCGGCGAAGTCAGCCGTATGCCGTCGACCTCGGTGATGCCGGCAGTGCTCTTCAACTCGTGACCCTTCACCCCGATGCGGCGCGGGGTCCCGCCGTCGTCGCGGTGCCGAGAGAGATGGATGTCGTCATTGCGCGGCTCCAACGTGCCTGGCAGCCACATGCCCCAGAGGGCGGCCGCTGTCCAGTGGGTGGCGATCGATCCGGGGGAGAGCCGCTGCAGGAGCCGGACCTGGTCTGCGAAGCTCGGCGGGGAGTCTGTGCGGGAGCGAACACCCCAGTAGGGGCTGACGAGGTCGCCGGCGCGGAGCCGGTTGCGGCGGATGTCGAGCGAGGTGGCCTCGGCGACGGTGAACAGGGACGGCAGCGAGGCAGGCAAAGGGGTGGAGAGCATCGGCATGTGGCCAGCGTGGTTCGAGGCCGCTGTGCTGTGGGCGTCGCAGGGACATTCTGTGGAGGGAACCGGTAGGTCGGTCCGCTGTGGAGGAGAGGAAACGGTTCGTGGTCCGTGATGAGGGCGAGTCGTGGACCGTGATGAGGGCGAGGACGGCGTGCGCGTGCTGCGTGTGCCGGTGGCGCGCTGCGAACGCTGAGACGGCATGGCTCGCCGCGCTGTGACGGCAGGCCCCACGCTCTGTGACGGTGCCTCATTGCCCTGGGCCAATGTCTCTGGCTCGGCGAACCAGAGAGTGTGGCCCCTTGGGCCTGCCTGCAAGTGACCGATTCCTCTGGCTCGGCGCACGGGGCTCGCTCCTCTGACAGCGAGCCAGAAGAAATGGCCCCTTCAGCACCCCGTGAAGTGGCCGAAGTCTCTGGCTCGGCGAACCAGAAGGAACGGCCCCTTGAACCCGCCCGCAAGTAGCCGAAGTCTCTGGCTCGGCGGTACGGGTCCCGGTGCCCACCGAATTGCCCCGTGCCGCCGGTTCCGGACACAGTGGGAGCATGACCGAGACCTTCTCCGCCCAGGACCACGACGACCTCGACCGCCTCCTCAACGCCACCGGAGGCATCCCGGACCCCGCCGACCTGCACGACGCCGCGGACGCCGCCATCGAGCAGGTCCGCACCTGGCTGACCGAGGCCCGCGGTCACAAGGCCGACTTCGCGGCTACCCAGCTCGCCGGCGCGCTCAAGGAGCCGGGCGGCCTGGACTTCATCGTGCGCTTCGTGGACCACGTGGTCCGCCCGGAGGACCCGGCCATCGCCGCCCGCGCCCTGCGCGAGCTCGCCCAGGAGTCGCCGCAGTTCCTGCCGCCGGCCCTCAAGGCGGTGTTCGGCGTCGGCGGACGCGTGGCCCCGCTGGTCCCGCACGTCGCGGTGCCCACCGCCCGCCGCGTGCTGCGCCAGATGGTCTCCCACCTGATCGTGGACGCCCGGGACAAGCAGCTCACCAAGGCCATCGCCTCCCTGCGGGACGAGAAGACCCACCTGAACATCAACCTGCTCGGCGAGGCCATCCTCGGCAAGGGCGAGGCCGACCGCCGCCTCGAGGGCATCGCCGACCTCGTCCGCCGTGACGACGTGGACTACGTGTCCGTGAAGGTCTCCGCCGCCACCGCCCCGCACGCCCCCTACGCGTTCGACGAGGCCGTGCAGGAGATCACCGAGCGGCTCACCCCGCTGTACCTGTTGGCGAAGGAGAAGAAGACCTTCATCAACCTGGACATGGAGGAGTACCGCGACCTCGACCTCACGCTGAACGTCTTCACCGAGCTGCTCTCCCAGCCCGAGCTGAAGGACTACCCGGCCGGCATCGTGCTGCAGGCCTACCTGCCGGACGCCCTCGCCGCGATGATCCGCCTGCAGGAGTGGTCCGCCCGCCGCGTCGCCGACGGCGGCGCCCCGGTCAAGGTCCGCGTGGTCAAGGGTGCGAACCTGCCGATGGAGCAGATGCAGGCGTCCCTGATGGGCTGGTCCCTCGCCACGGTGCCCTCCAAGCAGGAGGCGGACACCAACTACAAGCGCGTCCTGAACTACGCCCTCACCAAGGAGCACGTGGAGAACGTGCGCATCGGCGTGGCCGGGCACAACCTCTTCGACGTGGCCCTGGCCCACCAGCTGGTCAAGCGCCGCGGCCTGTCCACCGAACAGCCCAGCGGTGTGGCGGAGGCCGGCGGCATCCCGCCGGAGGTCGAGTTCGAGATGCTCCTGGGCATGGCCACCGGCCAGGCCGAGGCGGTCAAGAAGGACGTCGGCTCTCTGCTGCTCTACACCCCGGTGGTGAAGCCCGGCGAGTTCGACGTGGCCATCTCCTACCTGGTCCGCCGCCTGGAGGAGGGCGCCTCCTCCGAGAACTTCATGTCCGCCGTGTTCGACCTGGACTCGGACCCGGAGCTGTTCGAGCGCGAGAAGCACCGTTTCCTCGCCTCCCTCGAACAGATGGACACCGAGGTCCCGGTGCCCTCCCGCGGCCAGGACCGCTCCCGCCACATCGATGGGGACACCCCCGCCCCCGTGGACGGCTTCGCCAACACCCCGGACACGGACCCGTCCCTGCCGGGCAACCGCGCCTGGGCCCGCCGGATCCTCGAGGCCATCCCGCACTCCACCCTCGGCACCGAGGCCGTGGACGCCCACCGCGTCACCACCGCCTCCGGCGCCGAGGACGCCATCGCCCGCGCGGAGAAGGCGGGCAACGCCTGGCGGAAGCTGACCGGCGAGCAGCGCGCCGAGGCCCTCGACTCCGTGGGCCGTGCCCTGCACGCCGCCCGCGCCCGCTTGCTCGAGGTCGCCGGCTCTGAGACCGGCAAGGCCCTGGACCAGGGCGACCCCGAGGTTTCCGAGGCCGTGGACTTCGCCCACTACTACGCCCGCCTCGCCCGCGGCCTGGACCAGGTCGAGGGCGCCCGCGCGATCCCCGTGAAGCTCACGCTGGTCATCCCGCCGTGGAACTTCCCGGTGGCCATCCCGGTCGGCGGCGTCATGGCCGCCCTGGGCGCCGGCTCCCCGGTGGTCTTCAAGCCCGCCCCGCAGTCCGAGCGCACCGGCGCCGTGGCCTGGGAGCACATCATCGAGGGCCTGCGCGCCTCCGAGGCGTTCGCGGTCGACGGCCCCATGGCCGGCATCGACCCCGAGGACCTCGTCCGCCTGGTCACCATGGCCGACGAGGACGAGAAGGAGGTCGGCACCGCGCTGGTCACCCACCCGTCCGTGGAGCGCCTCATCCTCACCGGCGGCTACGAGACCGCCCAGCTGTTCAAGTCCATGCGCCCGGACCTGGACCTGCTGGCCGAGACCTCCGGCAAGAACGCCCTGATCGTCACCCCGTCCGCGGACCTCGACCTGGCCACCGATGACGTGGTGAACTCCGCGTTCGGCCACGCCGGCCAGAAGTGCTCCGCCTCCTCCCTGGTGGTGCTCGTCGGCTCGGTGGCCACCTCCGAGCGCTTCCACCGCCAGCTCCTGGACGCGGCGCGCTCCCTGCACGTGGCCTACCCGGACGACGCCCGCGCCCAGATGGGCCCGGTCATCGAGGAGCCGGGGGAGAAGCTGCGCCGCGGCCTCACCCGGCTCGAGCCCGGCGAGTCCTGGGCCCTGCAGCCGAAGCAGCTGGACGAGTCCGGCCGGCTGTGGAGCCCGGGCATCCGCTACGGCGTGAAGCCGGGCAGCCACTCCCACCTCACCGAGTTCTTCGGCCCGCACCTGTCCGTGATGACGGCCAAGGACCTGGAGGAGGCCGTGGAGATCGTCAACGCCGTGGACTTCGGCCTCACCTCGGGCCTGCACTCGCTGGACCCGGACGAGATCGACTACTGGCTGCGGCACGTCCGCGCCGGCAACCTCTACGTCAACCGCGGCATCACCGGCGCCATCGTGCGCCGCCAGCCGTTCGGCGGCTGGAAGCGCTCCGTGGTGGGCGCCACCACCAAGGCCGGCGGCCCGCACTACCTCCACGGCCTCGTGCACTGGGAGGACGCCCCGACCTGGCTGACCAACCCGGAGTCCTCCTCCGGCGCCGACGGCGAGCCGAACGTGGACCCGTCCTGGCTGCACACCGCCCAGAAGCTGGACGAGCAGACCTGGACCACCGTCTTCGGCCCGGACCAGGACATCTCCGCGCTGCGTGCCGAGCGCAACGTGCTGCGCCACGTGCCGACCCCGGTGCTGGTGCGCTGGGAGCACGGCCCCGCCGAGCACCTGCTGCGCGTGGTCTCCGCCGGCCTGCGCGCCGGCGCCCCGATGACCGTCTCCATCAACCCGGTCCCGTCCACCGAGGAGGGCGACGCCTCGAACATCTCCTCCGAGGGAGTCCGCGGCCAGGTGGAGCAGCTGCGCCGCGAGTTCCAGGGCACCGAGCTCGGGGCCCCGGTGGACATCCACGTGGAGCCCACGGGCGAGTTCCACCGCCGGGCACAGCAGCTCGCGGGGGTCCCGCCGACCGCCGAGGGCGGCGGCGACGCCCGCATCCGCCTCATCTCGGACTGGGTCGGCGACCGTGCCGGCGCGCTGGCGGCCAAGCGTGCCCTCCAGCACGCGCTGGGCGGCACCCCGGACGTGGCCGTCTACGCCGGCCCGGTGGTCTCCGCCGGCGAGGTGGAGCTGCTGCCGTTCGTGCACGAGCAGGCGATCTCCATCACCGCCCACCGCTTCGGCACCCCGGACCACCTCACGGACGGGATCCTCTGATCCGCACGGATGATCCGGCCGGCCGCGGGCCGTCTCCCTCCCGGGAGGCGGCCCGCGGCGGGTCTCGGGGCGCCTGCGGTGCTGCCTGCTCTCCGCCCTGCGGCGGGCCGGGATGAGCTCGCGGCTCGGGGCGCCTGCGGTGCCGCCCGTGCCGCGTCCGGGGGACTGCCGGCGACGCCCCCTCCACCCGGGGGTTACTCCCCGGTAGGGTGGCGTCCATGCACCTGATCTTCCGCACCGTCGCCACCCTGCTGAAGTCCCGCCGTCGCAGCCGCGTCTCCCTGTGGGAGCCCACGTCGGTCCCGTTGCGTGCTCTGCTCACGGACGTGGACATCGCCTGGCACATCAACAATGGGCAGTACTTCGGCCTGTTCGACCTCGGCCGCTTCGACCTCATGGACCGCTGCGGCCTGTGGAAGGAGTCCCGCAAGCGCGGCTGGCTGCCGGTGGTGCAGGCCGAACAGATCGCCTTCCGCCGTTCCGTGGAGTTCGGCCAGAAGTTCTCCGTGGAGACCCGTTTCCTCGGGTTCGACGAGCGCTCCATGTGGCTCGAGCAGCGGATCGTGGTGGACGGGGAGGTCTACGTCCGCGGCTACATCTGCGGCCGCCTGCGCGCCAAGGACGGCCGCCCGGTGAGCAATGAGGAGATCGCGGACGCCGTGCGCTCCCTCGGCCACGACCCGGAAGGCGGCCCCGGCATCCCGGAGTGGCTCCACGAATGGCGTCGGAACATCGCCCTGCCCTCCTCCCGCACCCCCGTGCCCCACACCTGGTGAGCCTTCCCGACGACGGCCCCGCCGCCTGTCGGGGCCGGCTCGCCGGCCGCTGCGGCCGGCCCGCCGGCACGGTGATTCCCGACACGCCCAGGAGGCGGCCGTCGTCGTGAACGAAACGCCACCGGCGAGGCCCCGCATGCGGCTATGCGGGGCCTTTCCGCGCCCGTCCCGTGGACGAAGTGTCCACGGCGGACACGGAATGTGAGGGGAACGTCCGTCGGTACTGTCATTCCACATCCTGATACGGCACGATGTTCGGGTGAACAACAGATTTCTCGTCATCGCCGCGCTGTCGCTCGGGGCTCTGATCGTGGTTCTGGTGGCCTCGCTGGGCAACGAAGCCTGGTGGTTCCTGGCCGTCATCCTGGTCGCCCTGGCCATCCTGGGCATCTGGGACTTCACCCAGCGTCGGCACGCGATCCTCCGCAACTACCCCATCCTCGGCCACTTCCGGTACCTGTTGGAGTCCATCCGCCCGGAGATCCAGCAGTACTTCATCGAGCGCAACTTCGACGGCAAGCCGTTCGACCGCGACACCCGATCGCTGGTCTACGCGCGCTCCAAGGGCCTCGACAACCACAAGGCGTTCGGCACCGAGCGCGACACCGGTGAGATCGGCTACGAGTTCCTCCTGCACTCGTCCGCCCCGGTGAACCCGCCGGCCGAGCCGCCGACGGTCCGCATCGGCGGGCCGGACTGCAGCCAGCCGTACGACATGTCCCTGATGAACATCTCCTCGATGTCCTTCGGCTCGCTCTCCGCCAACGCGGTGCTGGCCATGAACAAGGGCGCCGGCATGGGCGGCTTCGTCCACGAGACCGGCGAGGGCGGCCTCACCAAGTACCACCGCGGCAACGGCGCCGACCTGTTCTGGGAGATCGGCTCCGGCTACTTCGGCTGCCGCAACGAGGACGGCACCTTCAACGCGGACAAGTTCCGCGAGAAGGCCGTCCTCCCCGAGGTCAAGGGCATCACCATCAAGATGTCCCAGGGCGCCAAGCCCGGCCTGGGCGGCATGCTCCCGGCCTCCAAGATCACCCCGGAGATCGCCGAGGCCCGTGAGATCCCGGAGGACAAGGACTGCCTGTCCCCGGCCTCGCACTCGGCGTTCTCCACCCCGCGTGAGATGGTGCAGTTCATCGGGCAGCTCCGTGAGCTCGCCGACGGCAAGCCGATCGGCATCAAGTTCTGCGTGGGCTCCCGCGTGGACGTGCTCGCCATGTGCAAGGCCATGTGGGAGGAGCGCATCGCTCCGGACTTCATCATCGTGGACGGCTCGGAGGGCGGCACCGGCGCCGCCCCGCTCGAGTACTCCGACCACATCGGCACCCCGCTCACCGAGGGCCTCATGCTCGTCCACAACGCGCTGGTCGGCACCGGCCTGCGCCACATGGTGAAGATCGGCGCCGCGGGCAAGATCGCCACCGGCTCGGACATCGTCAAGCGCCTCATCCAGGGAGCGGACTTCACCATGTCCGCCCGCGCCATGATGATGGCCACCGGCTGCATCCAGGCGCAGAAATGCCACACCAACGAGTGCCCGGTGGGCGTGGCCACCCAGGACCCGCGCCTCATGCGCGCCCTGGACGTGGAGGACAAGTCCGCCCGCGTGTACAACTACCACCGCCTCACCGTGCGCGAGGCCGTGCAGATCATGGCGTCCATGGGCGTCACCGACCCGTCCCAGCTGAACACGCGCATGCTGCGCCGCCGTGTGGACCACCTGAGCACCCGCTCCTACGCGTCCATCTACCGCTGGATCCGCCAGAACGAGCTCCTGAACGCCCCTCCGGGCGGCTGGGACATCGACTGGGAGGAGGCGGATGCCGACCACTTCGGCGAACATGCCCCGATCCAGTACCTGAACGACCACAACCCGGAGTGGCGTTCGGAGCTGCTCGTCACCCCGACCCAGCGCGCCCAGGCGAATGCGGCCGAGCGCCGCGCGTCGGCCGCCGCGGAGGAGGCGCACCCGTCGACCTCCCCGATGCCGCGCGTGACCCAGCTGGCCGAGGGCCAGTCGCTGTACGACTACTACGGCAACGGAGTCACCGGCCAGCGCGCAGTGGAGGACAGCCGCAGCACCTCGGCTGCCGGCGGCTCCACTGCTGCACAGCAGGCCCCCGTCCGCGATGAGACCGCCGAGCATCCGCACGACGACGAGCACACGGAGCCGTACGCCGCCGGCCCGTCCCAGGACGATCACGGCAACCGCCGCATCGAGGAAGGCGACGAGGACACGAGCCGTGGCACCACCGAGACCGTGGAGGGCGGCGACCGCCCCGAGGGCCGCGCCTGACCCCGAGGTCGGCGCGTGACCCCGAGGGCCGCGCCTGACCCCGCGGACCCGCCGCGGTCCTGACACGAGCCGGCCCCGGCAGACCAGACGGTCTGCCGGGGCCGGCTCTTCCGTGTGCGGGTGGGACCGTCAGCCGCCCTGGCGCTCCTCGCGGCGGCGCTGGAAGGCGGCGAAGGACCGGTAGCCGAGCGCGCCGAGGGTGGCGACGCTGACGAGCAGCACGGCGATCAGCCACCCGGGCGCCTGCCCGACGCGGGCCAGGAGCGGGCCTCGCTCCGCCCAGTCCATGGAGGAATCGTCCGTCTCGCCCTCGGAGAGGATGCTGCGCAGGTCCTCGGTCTGGTCGCCGGAGGCCTGCGGCTTCACCAGCTTCTCCTTCTGCGCGTGCTCGAGGGCGGCGAGGGCGTCGTCCTCGAGGAGACGGCCGGAGTTCTGCAGGCCGGACAGGGCGCTGTCCGAGGCGTCGCGCAGGGTGCTGTTGCGGCTGGAACCGTCGTTCGAGCCGAGGGACGCGGCGCCCTGGGCCTCGGTGGCCCCACCGGGGGTCGGCGCAGGGTAGAAGTCCAGGTCCAGCGGCTCGCCGGACGGGGACATCGCGCCGTCTCCGGGGGTCCCGGAGGCCTCGGGGCTCGGGGCGTCGTCCGTGCCGGGGCTCGGGGCCGGAGTCCAGGAGTCGTCCTGGCCGTCGGCGGACGGCGACGGGGTCCAAGAACCGGGCACCTCGGAGGACGGGGCCGGCGTCCGGGTGCCGGGCGCGGTCGAGGATGGGCTGCCGGGGCCGTCAGGGGCCGAGGAGGCGTGCGGGGTCCACGGGGTGGACAGCGGCGGGGTCGGACTCGGCGACCGCGGGGTGTCGGACGGGCTGGGCGACCTCGGGGTGTCGGACGGGCTGGGCGTCGGGTCCTTGGTCGGGTCGTCGGACGGGCTGGGCGTCGGGTCCTCGGTCGGGCTCGGCGTCGGTTCCTCGGACGGGGTGGGGTCCTCGGTCGGGTCGTCCGACGGGCTCGGAGTCGGGTCGTCGGAGGGCGAGGGGGACGGCTCGCGTGACGGGGAGGGGCCTTCGGTGGGGTCGTCCGACGGGCTCGGCGAGGGGTCCTCGGAGGGGGAGGGGTCCTCAGTGGGGTCGTCAGACGGCGAGGGGGAGGGCTCGCGTGACGGGGAGGGGTCTTCGGTGGGGTCCTCGGACGGCGTCGGGTCCTCGGAGGGGGTGGGGTCCTCAGTGGGCTCGGTCGGGGTGCCCGACGGCGAGGCATACGGCTCCTGTGACGGCGTGGGTTCCTCGGACGGGTCGTCGGACGGGCTCGGCGACGGATCCTCGGTGGGGTCCTCAGCGGGCTCGGCCGGGTCACCCGACGGGCTCTGCGACGGATCCTCGGACGGCGTCGGCTCCTCGGTGGGGTCCTCCGTGGGGGAAGCGGTCGGCTCCTCGGTCGGCTCCGGGGTGGTGGTCTCCGCACTCGACGACGGCGCGGTGCTCGGCTCGGCGGTCTCCACAGCGTGGGCCGGGCCGGCGAGCACGGCGGCAGAGAGCAGCACGCCGGTCACGCCGAGGGCGCGCGCGTGTGCGGAGCCGGTGGTGCTGCGTGCGGTCATCAGTGGGTCCCCTCCGGGCTCATGGCCGGTGCCGGGTGCAGTCAGGTCTGGATGCACGAGGGCCGGTCGGCCGCATGTCGAACGCCTGCAAGGACGATTCTAGCGGCTCACCGGCCCTTGTGACACTCCTGTGTCCATGCCCTGGGCGTGGTCTCATGCCCAGGTCAGCGCCCCGCCGGGCGGGGCGTCACGGCCTCAGAGGCGGGTGACGTTGGCGGCCTGCAGGCCCTTGTCGCCCTGGACGGTCTCGAACTCCACGCGGTCGTTCTCCTGGAGCTCCTTGAAGCCCTGCGCCTGGATGGCGGAGTAGTGCACGAAGACGTCGGCGGAGCCGTCCTCCGGAGCGATGAAGCCGAAGCCCTTCTCGGTGTTGAACCACTTGACGGTGCCCACGGTCATGGGGGTGTCCTTTCGCTGTGCCCGCCTGCGGTGCGCAGGCTGTCGGCGTCGGTGCCGTGCAGCGGGCTCGCGGCACGGGTGAAGCGGTGACACTGCACCGCGAAGACCAACGCCCCCTGGCCGTCAGGCCCGGGTACTGCAAGAAGACGGGTAAACAGGGAGAACTGCTTCTTGCCCATCGTCTCACGTTTCCCGACGACGGCGGTACACCGGCCGCTGTCCTCCCGGCCCTGTCGCAGGGAGGGGGACGGGCGGATGACGCGGGGCGGCCGTCGTCGTGCCTCCCGCCGCCGGCGGGCGGAGGCGATCCGGGCGGATCAGGCGAGCGGGCGCAACCCGGTGAAGGCGTTGTGGTGCAGGGCTGCCGGGGCGTGGACGTCCGTGTGGTCGGCGAAGCCCAGGACCTCCATCAGGACCACTGTGTGGTCGCCGGCGTCCACCTCGGCGTGCAGGCGGGTCTCCAACCACAGCGAGGAGCCCTCGAGCAACGGGGTGCCCCGGCCGGTGCGGTGCAGCTCCAGCCCGGCGAGGCGGTCTCCGGTGCGGGAGGCCAGCTGACGGCACAAGTGGTGCTGCTCCTCGGCGAGCAGGGAGACGCCGAGGGTGTCCGCGTTCCGCAGACGCGTCCACGTGCGGGAGGACTTCTGCGCGGAGAAGGACACCAGCGCAGGCTCCCAGGAGATCCCCACGGCGAAGGAGGAGGACACCATCACCTCGTCCACACCGTCCGACCGGCCGGTGACGGCCACCGCGCCGGTGGGGAACGCGCCGAGTCCTCGGCGCAGGTTCAGGGGTGTGATGTCCTCGTCCCACCGCGGATGCGCGGCGGTGGCGGGGGAGAGCAGTGCGGTGGTGGTCATGCGTCGGATCCCTTCGGAACGGACGCGGCCCTGCGGTGCAGGCGGGCGGACCGACGTGTCCGCAGAGACGCTGTACTTGCCCAACCGGGGTGCCGGAGGGCCGAATCCTCACCTGGAGCACCCCACTGCAGCGTTGAGAGGGTTGCCGTCCCGCCGGCCAGGGCCGTGAATGGCGGGAACTCGTGATTCTGGGCTCCACGGTAGGAGCGGGCACGCCGGGGCGTCAAAGGTGTCGACCCTGTGAACGACACGCGAGGTCACACCGATGCCGTCGCCGTGCCGAGCAGCGGCGAAACGACGGTTTTCCTGCGCCGTAGTCTCGGCGGAGCACTGCCAGAATGTGATGCTTGACACATCTAGGGCGGCTGGGTCAGGATGACGCTACTCGAGAGAGGGGGGGGAGCTCGAGACCGCAACCCGCGGCCCCACGGCCGGTTCACCTGAAAGGGGTCGGATCATGTGGATGGACATCAAGAAGAAGCTGTCGGCGGTATCGGCAGGGGTCGTTGTGGCAGCTGCGCTGACGGCAGCCCCGGGAGCGGGGGCGGTGACCTCATCCCCGGAGGGGGGTGTCATCTCGCCGAACGCCGACTGTGCAGAGGAGAGTTGGACGACTGTCAATGTGACCTCGAATACCTTCAAGAAGTCCCATTCGGCTTATTCCTCTGTGTCTGGGGCGCCCGGCGTGACCCTCTCCATCGCGACTGGACGAACGTTTGCCGTCAGCGGGGACATTACGGGCGAGGTGTCAGGTGATGTTCGTGCAATCCTCGCGGGTGTTTCGGCCAAGGTAGGCACCCGAGTGGGTGTCACCTATTCCTCCACCAATACGATCAGTGGAGCGTGGAAGGTGCCGGCTAGCTATAAGAACGGTGGCAAGCTCGTGATTGGTGCCAAGCGGGCTAAGGGAACTTGGAAGCGCCAGATGCTGACCAGGAACTGCAAGGTAGTGACCGTGCGTAGCGGGTCGTTCACCACTCCATGGCAGCAGTTCCACTTTCAGCACTACCGTCTCTGACCCAGGGGAAGTGCTCCGGCGTCGAACTCGAAAGGTTCGGCGCCAGAGCACTCCCGTTTCGTTCACTCATGACAAGAAGGTCAATCATGTCCTCCTTCCCCCTCCTGCGATCTACTCGTTGCGCCTCGGTTATCGTCGCGGCGATTCTCTTCGGTACAGCCATGACAGGATGCTCCTCCGCCTCGGACAACAAGACGTCCAGTTCGGGGGAATCCAGTGTTGCAGCGTCATCGAGTGACCCGGCACACGCGTCCGCATCTTCTGCGGAGTCCACGGCCGCTTCCGGCGCGGGCTCGTCAGGCTCGGACGCTGAGGAGGCGCTTCCGGCCGCTCTCTTCGAGAAGGACGGGATGACGTTGGTCGAGTACTCACGCCAGCATCCGGATGCCGGCTACCTCGACCCGGCGACGGAGTCTGTGCTCGAGGAAGCGGTCGGGACCGGTTCGCAGGAGATCACCGTGGATGCACAGAAGGGTGCGGTTCTGCGGGTCATCCTGCTCTGCCCCTCGGACGCGACGGGTAAGACGGATATTCACACCTCTCGGGAAGGCGAGGACGAGAAGACGTGGATGGCCGGCTCGGAGGGTGCGTGCGGTGACTGGTCTGCGGCGACGGCTCCCGTGCCAGAGGCCGGACCCATGACCTTCACGGTCACGGTGGACAACGATTCCCCGTTCCGGGTCGTCCTGACTGCACTCTCCGAATGACGCAGCCTCGGAGAAGGGGCGCGGCGGGACGTGAATCCCCGGGAGAAGCGTCTCGCCGCACCGCTCCCGCCTGGCCGGCTCTGCCGAGCGTTCGCATGCTCCGGCTGGTGGCCGGTGCCCTTGCCCTGACACTTGTCGTGGGCCTCACCGTCCAGGCGCAGGCCACACAGCGGCTCCGGGACCTTGTCGATCGCAGCTGGCGCGGTACCTACGACCTCGTCGTCTCCGCCCCCGGTGCCGCCCCGAGCTCTGAAGCGCTCTCCGCTCCGCTGGACACGGCCGCGTGGACGAGCTCGGCCGACCGCCTCAGCACCGCCGACCTCGACCGCATCCGCGCGGTGTCCGGCGTCGAGGTCGCCGCCCCGCTCGGCGACCTCGGCGTGCGCAGCGTGGCCAACCAGGATGCCGTGATGATCGGGTACCCGGCGGACGGCAGCGTGGAGGGTCCCCGCGCGTTCGACCTGGAGGCCCGTGTCCACACCGACGACGGCCTCGGCCACCGTCCCGTGCTCGGTATGGACACCACGCTCATCGGTTATTTCTCCGACGATGGCCCGATCGAGGACGCCCGGCCGCTGCTGGAGGACCAGGCTGTCTGCGATCCAGCTCCTCCTGAGCCCGGCCCCTGCACGGACGTCGAACTCCCCACGCTCGCCCTCGGACCCCGCGGACGCACACCCGAGCCTGCGCAGCGTGAGGTCCCCGCCGGCACCTACTGGGCCGCCCCGTGGGCGGAACCCGACCCGCAGGGCAACCGGATGGTGGTGGTGGACGCCGCGGCGGAGGCGACGTTGCTGGACCTCGGCGGCAACACGGCCGCCGCGGACGCGTTCCGTGTGCTCGCCCAGTCCTCGCCTGCCGGGTCGCTCTCCGCAGTGGTCGACCGTCTCTCGGGCGCAGCAACCGAGGAGGCACGTGCGCTCGTCGAGGCGAAGGACCGGCTCCCCGCCCACCTGCAGATCCTCGCGGACACCACCGGTCGCTCCGCGGAGTCCCTGAGCGCGGTCCCCGTGCTCGCCACGAGCGTCGGCTCGGCGCCCTTGTCCCTGGAGGTGCGCGCCAAGCCCTACCGCGAACCGGCCACCCGCCTGCGCATCGAGCAGGCTCCGGTGGACCCACGGGACCCCACCGGTCCGCGCGGCATGCTCGGCCTGCCCACCTGGGAGCTGCCCACGGGCGGTCTGGCGACGCAGGAGGACGTCTCCACCTCCGACGTCTCGGGGCGGTTCGGCGGCCTCGGCCTCGGGGTCACCGTCATCCCCGTGCCCGGGCTGACCACGGTCCAGGACCCGGTCCTGAGCTATGACTCACCTCGTCTGTCTCTGGTACAGGAGACGCGCACCCTCACCCGGCCGACGACGGCGGACGGGAACCTGGCCGAGGCCGCCGGCGTGGAGACCGCCTCTGGGACGCTCCCCGGCCGGCCCGAGGTCGCCGTCGCCCGGGCCCTGCCGGCGTCCACGTCCCGCGAGTCCGCCTACTACGCGGCCACCGACGACGGGCGTCGCTTCGGCACGGGCGACGCCCCGCTGCTGGTCAGCGTGGGCACCCTCGTCCCCGAACCGGACACGGACCTGGCGGGGATCGCCCCGCTGCTCACGGATGTGGAGCTGCCCACGACCCTCGTCGCGGACCCGGACGGCACCCCGCGCGAGGTGCGTCTGCAGCCTGCCTCCACCGGCTTCGGCCTGGCCAACCAGATGCCCGCCGCCTATGTCGACGCGGCCTCGGCCGCCACCCTCGGGCTGGAACGGCCCTTCAGCACCGTGCGGGTCCGGGTGGCCGATGTGGGGGAGGACCTCACACCGGAGAACCTCGCCACGATCGACGCAGTGGCCCAGCAGCTGAAGGACGCCGGATTCGCGGTGACCACCGTGGCCGCCTCCAGCCTCTCGCCCCGGCAATTCCAGGTGGTGTCCTACCGGTTCGACTCCACCGACGGCGAAGCCCACACCGGCCCGCTGGGCACCGTGCGCCAGCTCGGCCCGGAGCTGGCCGCCTCCCAGCGGGTCTCGGCGGCGGTCGGGTCCGCGGGGACCGCGCAGGCCATGACGGTGACCGCGCTGCTGACCGGCCTGGCAGGCCTGTGCATCCTGGCGGCGGCCCGGCCGCGACGCCGTCGGGCCGGTGTGCTGGCTCTCCAGGGCTGGACGCGCGGGGCCACGGTGAGACGCCACCTGAAGGAGGATGCTCCTACGCTCATGGTGCTCGCCCTCACCCTCGCCGCGCTCACCGCGGCCGGGGCCACGACCGCACGCATCGGGGTCGAACCCCCGCTGGTGGCCGTGGGCCTCGGGGCGACGGCGGTGCTCGCCGCCGCCATCGTGACCACGGCGGTGACCGCCGCCCGTCCCACGACCGCCGACACCCGGGAGCACGCCACCCGGTCGACGGGTCCGGCCCGGCCGGCCCGCACGGCAGCCGCGCTGCTGACCCGGTGGACAGCCCGCACATGGCCGCGCCTGCTCACCGGCGCCGCCTACCGGGCGGCCGTCGCGGTGGGGGCGGGGCTGCTGGTCGCCGTCGTCCTGCAGGCCCGCCGCGAGGCTGGCACCTCCCTGCTGGCCGGGGCCGCCGTGGCGCAGGACCTGCCGTTCCGGCTGGCGTTGGGGGCGCTGGCCGCCGTCGTGGGGATGATCCTGCTGGTGCAGCTGCATCGCGTGGAGGGGGACACCGTCCGTGCTGAGGCTATCGTGCTGCTGCTGGCGGGCTGGTCCCGGGCCAAGCTGATGGTCAGGCACCTGCCCACTCTGGCCGTCGAGGCGGCCGTGGCAGGCCTGGTGGCAGGGCTCGTGCTGGTTCTGCTCACCCCGGCGGTGGACCTGCCGCCGGTGGTGGGAGCGGCCGGTCTCGGACTGCTCCTCACCCTCCTGATCACCCTGTTCACCCGGCGAGCCCAGCTCGCCCGTGCCTGGAAGGGGCAGCCCGCATGACCGCGATCGCGCCCGTTCTCACCCTCGACCGCGTGCAGGTCGGGTACCGCAGTCCGGACGGCGGCACCCGCGTGCTCATCGAGGGGTTGGATCTCTCGCTCCACCCCGGGGAGATCGTGGGGCTGTGGGGGCGTTCGGGCACCGGGAAGTCCTCCCTCATCCGCCATCTTGCCGGGCTGACGATCCCGTTGGCGGGCCGGATCCGCTACCGCAGTCCCGACGGCGGGCTGGACGGGGACCTCGGCGGGTTCGCCGCGGAGGCCCTGGCACGGTACCGGCGTGAACACCTGGGGTACGTGGACCAGTCCTGCGAGCTGATCGGGGAGTTGTCCGCGCTGGACAACGCGGCCATCTGGGTCCACGGCGGGCCTGTCGCCGGCTCGCCCCGGGACGCACTGGACACGGTCCGGACCCAGCTGGAACGCCTTGGCCTGGGGCACCGGCTCGGCGCACCCGCCTCCCGGCTCTCCGGCGGCGAAGCCCAGCGGGTGGCGATCGTTCGGGCACTGGCCAAGCACCCGCACCTGGTCGTGGCCGATGAACCCACCGGGCACCTCGACGCCACCACGGCCCGCGAGGTCATCGCCCTGCTGCGCGAGCACGCGCAGGCTGGGTCCGCGATCCTCGTGGCCAGCCACGACCCGCTCGTCCACGCTACGGTGGACCGGGCCGTCCGGGTCGGTGAGGACTGACTCGCCCTCAGCGCCGGCCCCGCAGCCGGTCGATCTCGCGGCGCTCCTTCTTGGTGGGCCGCCCGGCGCCGCGCTCGCGCACGGGCACGGCGAGCAGCTCGCGGGGGATCGGCGGTGGCGAGTGGTCGATGTACTGCCGCTGCGCCACCGGGGCGCCCACGCGCTTGGAGATCAGCCCGGTGACCTGCAGGATGCGCTCGCGGTGGTCTTTGCGCAGGCGCACCGTGTCCCCGACCGCCAGGGTGTGCGCCGCCTTGACGGGCTCCCCATTGACGCGCACGTGTCCGCCCCGCACCGCAGCGGTGGCGGCCGAGCGGGTCTTGTACATGCGGACCGCCCACAGCCAGGCGTCCAGACGGACGGCGCTCACCAGTCAGCTCCGGCGGATCCGCATGGCGGCGCCGTGGCCCTCCAGGCCCTCGTCATGGGCCAGGGCGCTGACACCGTCGATCAGCTCCTCCAGGCCCTGCGCGTCGTAGCGGATGAGCTGCTGCAGACGCAGGAACGTCACGGTGTTCAGACCGGAGGAGAAACGAGCGGTGCCGGAGGTCGGCAGCACGTGGTTGGACCCGGCGGAGTAGTCGCCCAGCGGCACCGGGGTGTGCGGGCCCACGAAGATCGCGCCGGCATGGGTGACCCGGCGGGCCACCTGCTCCGGGTTGCGGGTGTGCACCTCCAGGTGCTCGGCGGCGTAGGCGTCCGCCACCTGCACCGCATGGTCCATGTCCCGCACCAGCAGGACGCCGGACTGCGGGCCGGTCAGGGCGGTGCGGATCTGCTCGGCCAGCGGTAGCCGCGGGGCCTGGCGCTCCACCTCCGCCAGCACGTCCCGGACGAGCTCCTCGGAGTCCGTGATGAGCACCGAGGCGGCCAGCGGGTCATGCTCGGACTGGCTGATCAGGTCCGCGGCCACCCATGCGGCCTGCGCCGTGCCGTCGGCGATCACCGCGATCTCGGACGGGCCGGCCTCGGCATCCACGCCGATCCTGCCCAGCAGCGCACGCTTGGCCGCGGCCACATAGACGTTGCCCGGCCCCGTGACCATGGCGACGGGCGCGCAGACCTGCGTGCCGTCGTCGTCCTTCACACCCAGGGCGAGCATCGCGACGGCCTGGGCCCCGCCGGCGGCGTAGACCTCGTCCACGCCCAGCAGGGCGCAGGCGGCCAGGACGGTGGGGTGCGGCAGGCCGCCGTGCTCGCGCTGCGGCGGGGAGGCCACGGCCAGGCCCTGCACACCGGCGGCCTGGGCCGGCACCACGTTCATCACCACCGACGACGGGTAGACGGCCCGGCCTCCGGGCACGTAGAGCCCCACGCGGTCCACCGGCACCCAGCGGTTCTCCACGATCGCGCCGTCGGCCAGCTCGACCTCCGTGCCGGAGGGCACCTGCGCGGCGTGGACCTTCCGGGCGCGGCGGATGGACTCCTCCAGTGCGGCGCGGACCTCCGGGGCCAGTGTCTGGAGGGCCTGCTCGATCGCCTCGGCCGGCACGCGCAGGGCTGGGGCACGCACGCCGTCGAAGCGCTCGCCGAGCTCCAGCACGGCCGAGGCTCCGCCGGTCCGGACCTGCTCGATGATCGGCAGGACCGCGGAGACGGTCGAGGACACGTCCACCTCGGCGCGGGGCACCACGGCGTCCAGATCAGTGTCTGCGGCGGCGTCGCGCAGGTCGGTGACGGAGAGCATCGGTGAACCTCCAGGATGGTCGGTCTCGTCCGGCCGGCCGATCGGCTGGAAGCCCTCGCTCCCCGCAGTGCCGGCCACCGGTGTCCAGCCTCCATTCTGCGCTCTCCCGTGAACCGTCCGGGGCCAGGTGTCAGACTGGTGACATGCCTGTAGCCGCCGCGCCGATGCCCCTGTTCCTCTCCGGCCTGTTCTCCGCGACACAGCAGGACGGCGTGCCGGAGGAGGTGCAGCAGGGTGCCGACGCCACCGTCCGCGTCCTCGGGCTGGAGCTGGCCACGCTGCTCGGTGTGTGCGGGGCCTTCGTGCTCGGCTGGGCGCTCGTCTTCCTCGGCTTCCTGGTGGTCCAGGCCGTGCTGTTCAAGAGGCGGGCGCTGGCCGGGCGTCTGCGCCGGCTGCGGCACCCGCTGGGGCTGGCGCTCGGCTTCAGCATGTCCCGCGTGGCCCTGGTGACCATGGCGAAGGCCCCGGCACGGGAGGCGGCGTGGTTCCCCTTCGTGTCCTTCCTGCTGCTCGCCGCCTTCGTCGGCTGCCTGGCCTGGGCCGCCGTCCGCGCGGTGAACGTGGTGGAGGAGCAGGTCCTGGACCGCTACCGCGAGGCCGGCGTCAACGACCGCCGCGAGCGCAAGGTCCGCACCCAGACCGTGCTGATCCGGCGCATCCTGCAGGCGGTGATCGTGGTGGTGGCCGTGGCAGTCGTCCTGCTGACCATCCCGGCGGTCCGCTCGCTCGGCGCCGGCCTGCTGGCCTCGGCCGGCCTCATCTCCGTGATCGCAGCCCTGGCGGTGCAGTCCACCCTGACGAACGTGTTCGCCGGCGTGCAGCTGGCCTTCACCGACTCGGTCCGCGTGGGGGACGTGGTCACCATGGACACCACCTTCGGCACCGTGGAGGACATCACCCTGTCCAACGTGGTCCTCAAGCTCTGGGACGGCCGACGCATGGTCTATCCCTCCAGCCAGTTCACCACCCAGCCGTTCGAGAACTGGACCCGCGTGGGCTCGGCCGTCTCCGGCACCGTGGAGATGGACGTGGACTGGCGGGTGCCCATGGAGGACCTGCGCGAGCGCCTCAAGGAGCTGCTCGCCTCCACCGACCTCTGGGACGGCCGCGAGGCCTCCATGCAGGTCACGGATGCCGTCGGCGGCATGGTCCGCATCCGTGCCGTGGTCTCCGCCCGCACCTCCGGCGACCTCTGGGACCTGCGCTGCCTGGTCCGCGAGGACCTGGTGAACTTCATCCGCCACGACCACCCGGAGGCCATCCACGCCCAGCGCCTCGGTGTGCTCGAGACCCCGTTCCGCCCGGGCGGTCTGCCCGACGACGGCGGCACCGCCTCCGCCTCGGGCCTCCCCTCGTGTGCGGGGTCGGCTCCGGCCTCGTCCGGAGCGGCTCCGGAGGGCGGCTTGCCTGCTTCCGAGGGGCGGGGAGGCGCAGGCAGGGCCGGTGCAGGCAGGGCTGGCACCGGCGCAGAGGAGGCCGGTGCGGTTGAGAGGGGCGCCGGGCAGAGGAAGGCCGGTGCGAAGGACGCCGGAGGCGACGTCGCGGCGGCACCGGGCGACCGTGAGGGGGCCCACCCGCCGACGGCGCGCCTGCCGCGCGTGGACGGGGACACGCGCCCGCAGATCGGCGCGCAACCGACCGCACCGCTGGCCCGCGTGGGCGAGGACACCTCCATGTACACCGGCTCCATCACTGCGGTGGAGCGCAACCGCGAGTTCGCCGGCCCCGGCGAGGACGCCTACGCCGAGCGCAAGGCCAAGGTCCGCGCCGAGCGTGAGGAGGAGAGCCGCGGCGCTGAGCGGGAACAGGAGCGCTGCAGTGCCGGGCGGGAACAGGAGCGCCGCGCCGCCGGGCGTGAGGAGGCTGGGCGGGACGACGAGGGCGTGCAGCGCGCCAAGCCCGAGGCCGACGACTGAGCGCAGGCCGGACGCGCCGACGCATCACCCCGACCAACACCCGCCCTGCCCCGTGCCCCCACGCGTCTTGGGGGTATTACCGCGCGTCTTGGGGATAAGACACGGTCACATTTCGCGATCTCAACACCGTGTTGTATCCCCGAAACGGTAGGGGGAGGTGTGCCTCAGCGGTCCTCGGGGCGGGGGAGCTCCTCGGCCACCGGCTCGGGCTCGCCCACCGGCTCGGACCCGAGGGCGTGAGGCGGCTCAGCCGTGTCCTGCCCGACGGCGTCCTGGTGCCCGGCAGCGTCCTCGCGCTCCACAGGGTGCTGCTCCACGGCCCGGGCGCGGCGAGAGCCGGAGACCGGGACGGTGTCCGCCTTGGAGGAGACGGCGTCCGGCGTGTGGTCTGCGTACTGCTTCACGCACAGCACCGGCTGGTCCAGCTCGCGGAGCAGCTCGTCCGAGACCGAGCCCATCATGAACCGGCCCACGGCGCCGCGGCGGCGCAGGCCGATCACCACGATCGACGGCTCGAGCTCGGCGGCGACCTCCTTCATCTCCGCAGCGGTGGAGCGGCCGCGGGCGTACTGGCGGAACTCGGCGTCCACGCCGCAGCCGTCCAGGACCTGCTGCAGATCACGCTGCTGGGCCTCGTTGAGCAGGTTCGACGAGCGATGCTCGCCGCCGGGGCCGGCGTTGACGACCACAATGCGCTCGCCGGTCGTGCGGGCGATGTCGATCGCCTTGTTCAGTGCGGCGCGGGACTCCGCGCGCGGGGCATAGCCCACCAGGATGGTCATGCTTCGGTCCTCTCGGAGTCGGAGTCGGAGTCGGAGTCGGAGTCGCGGGTGGAGCGGGTGGCTGCGGAGACCTCCGCGGCCACCCGGTGGCGGGAGAAACGCTCGACCAGCGTGTCCGGGGCCATCTTCGCGGCCTGGATCAGGGAACGGAAGCGGCGGGACGGCACGCAGGTGGACTGCCCCTGGGCCAGGGCGGCCAGACCCTCGCGGGCGACCTCGTCCACGGGCATCCAGGCCCAGGACGGGTAGGAGGCGGCGTCGATGCCGGCGCGCTCGTGGAAGCCGGTGTACACCGGTCCGGGGCAGAGGGCGGTGACGTGCACGCCCTCGGAGCGGTAGCGGATGTTCGCCCAGCGGGCGAAGGCCACGGCCCAGGACTTCGCGGCCCCGTAGGTGCCGTCCGGGATGAGGCCGGCCACCGAGGCCACCAGCAGGATGCGTCCGCCGCCGCGCGCCAGGAACGCGCGCAGCGCCGCCTGGGACAGGGCCAGCGGGGCCTGGACGTGGAGGAAGGCCTGGTCGAACTCCTGACGGCGGGTGGTCTCGTGGAGGTCCGGGCCCACGCCGGTCCCGGCGGAGTGCACCAGTCCGGTGATGGGCTCGGCCGGGGACTCGAGGCGTTCGGCGACGGCGTCCAGGCCGGCCTCGGTGAGCAGGTCGGCCTGCAGGGCCTCCACCGGCACGCGGTAGGCGGCGCGCAGGGACCGGGCGGTCCGTTCCAGGCGGTCTGCGTCCCTGCCCACCACCACGAGCCGGTGACCCTGCGCCGCCAGCTGGCGGGCGATCTCCTCACCGATGCCGGAGGTGGCTCCGGTGACGAGGTACCGCATGGTCGGAACGCCGCCGGGCAGGTCCGTCACAGGGGAGTCCTCCGTCGGCACCTCGCCGATCGGTCGGACGCGGCGGGCGACGCGCTGGGCCTGTTTCTTCTGTGCGCGCGCCAGCCTGCGTTCGGCCTTGGCGGTGCGCTTGGCCAGGCGGGCGTCCTTGGCGTCCTGCTTCAGGGCGGCCCGGGACTCGCGGCGTGCCTGCTTCTCAGCGGCCTTCTTGGACGCCTGCTCCTCAGGCGTCAGGTCCGTGGCGTCCCCGGGGTCCCCGCCCTCGGCGAGACCAGGCGTGGGCGAGGGGGAGGAGGAGGTGAGGGAGCCGCCGTCGGGAAGGTCCGCGGCGCGCCCCGGCGCACGGCGACGGCGTGGGGAAGAGGAGGCCATGCCTCCAGTCTAGGGCGAGCCGGAGGCCCGGGACCGTGCGCTCAGGCGGTGGCGCGGACGTAGTCCAGGGTGGCGGCCGTGACCAGCGCGGCCACCTGCTTCACCTTCCCGTCCAGGCCGGGGTAGATGCGGTCGGCGAGCTGCTCCGGGGTGGCCTGCGCGGCCTGGTCCTCGGGCAGCTGTGCGAGGGCCTCGCGGACCTGCGCCACACGCTCCATGCGGTGGTCCGTGTACTCCTGGGCGATCTGCGCCACGGACGGCAGGACCGGGCCGTGGGCGGGCAGGACGGAGGTGTCGCCGAGCTCGCGGAGGCGCTCCAGGGAGGCCAGATAGTCGGCGAGGGTGCCGTCCGGGAAGTCGAGCATGGTGGTGCCGACGCCGAGGATGGTGTCCCCGGTGAGGACCGAACCGTCCGGGCCGGCGGAGGGGACCATGAAGCAGAAGGAGTCGGAGGTGTGGCCCGGCGTGTGCATCGCCTCGATCACGGTGTCCGCCTTGACGATCCGGTCCCCGTCCTCGAGCGGGTGCCCGCCGCCGCGGCAGTGCTCCTCCAGATGCGCGCGCACCGGCGCTCCGGTGACCTCGTGGAACACGTCGATCGCGCCGGTGTGGTCCTCGTGCCGATGGGTGGCGAGGATCAGCTCCACCCGGCGGCCGTCCGCGGCCTCGAGGACGTTGCGCACGTGCTCCTCGGCGGTGAAGGCCGGGCCCGGGTCCACCACCACGACCGTCTCGGAGCACGGGGCGCCGATCAGGTAGGTGTTCGTGCCGGACAGGGTCATGTCCGACGGGTTGTCCGCGGTGACGCACTGGACGAAGGGGGCCGGGTTCGGTCCGGGGACGGTGTGGCGTGCAGGCATAGGGTGGATTCTATGGAACACAGCACCCGTGGCGCGTACGTGACCGGCGGCCGGGAGTTCACCCGGGACACGCAGTACATCGAGGACAGGATCGTGGCGGACGTGGACGCCGCCCGCCGCGCCCCGGCGCTGCCGCCCACGAAGGTGGGGCAGATCGGCGCCGGGCTGCGGGAGGGCGCGCAGGCCTGGCCCGTGGAGCCCGGACGCTACCGGCTGGTAGCCGCGAGGGCGTGCCCGTGGGCGAACCGGGCGATCATCGTGCGCCGGCTGCTGGGCCTGGAGGACGCCGTCTCCCTCGGCCTGCCCGGGCCCACGCACGACGCCCGCTCCTGGACCTTCGACCTGGACCCGGACGGCCGGGACCCGGTGCTCGGCACGCAGCGGCTGCAGGAGAACTACCTCGCCCGGTTCCCGGACTACCCGCGCGGCATCACCGTCCCGGCCATGGTGGACGTGCCCAGCGGCGGCGTGGTCACCAACGACTACCCGCAGCTGACCCTGGACCTCTCCACCGAGTGGACCGCCTTCCACCGCGAGGGCGCCCCGGAGCTGATCCCGGACGCCGGCCCGGAGCGGGACGAGATGTTCGAGGTCATCGAACGGATCTTCACCGAGGTCAACAACGGCGTCTACCGGTGCGGGTTCGCCGGCAGCCAGGAGGCCTACGACTCCGCCTACGCCCGCCTCTGGACCGCCATGGACTGGCTGGAGGAACGCCTGAGCGGCCGTCGCTACCTGATGGGGGAGCGCATCACGGAGGCGGACGTGCGCCTGTTCACCACGCTGGTGCGCTTCGACCCCGTCTACCACGGCCACTTCAAGTGCAACCGGAACCGGCTCGTCGAGATGCCTGCGCTGTGGGCGTATGCGCGGGACCTGTTCCAGACCCCCGGCTTCGGGGACACCGTGGACTTCGCGCAGATCAAGGCGCACTACTACGTGGTGCACGAGGACATCAACCCCACCGGCATCATCCCGCAGGGCCCGGACCTGTCCGGGTGGATGAGCGCCCACCGGCGGGAGGAGCTCGGCGGCCGGCCGTTCGGGGACGGCACCCCGCCCGGGCCCGTGCGCGAGGGCGAGAGGGTGGACCCGGCGCACACGCCGCTGCGCTGAGCCGTAGCCGGGCCGCCTCCGGAGCTGCAGGGCCCGCGTCCCGACGACGGCCGCTCGCCTGGATGGGGGGGGCCGCGCCGTCCCGGACGGTGCCGCTCCTCGTCCGTCTGCCGCCGGCGTCACACTGCGGACCCGGCTGGCCCCGCGCGGCGGGCCGGGAGCATGATCGGGGCATGGCAGTGCTCCCGACCCGACTCACCCCGCTGGTCCGCCGTCTCCCGGACGTGAAGGAGCTGGCCTCGCTGATGCGCTTCGGTGCCCCGCGGGCGGACCGCCGTGCCGCCCGCCTGTCCAAGGCCGCGGACGTGGCGGACCTGCGCCGCATCGCGAAGCGCCGCACGCCCACCCCGGCGTTCGACTACGTGGACGGCGCCGCCAAGCGCGAGCTCACCCACACCCGGGCCCGCGAGGTGTTCGACTCGGTGGAGCTGCTGCCGCGGATCCTGCACGGGATCGCGGAGCCGGACCTGTCCGTGGACATCGCCGGGGCCCACTCGGCGCTGCCCTTCGGCATCGCGCCCACCGGCTTCACCCGCTTCATGCACGCCGAGGGCGAGAACGCCGGCGCCGCCGCCGCGGCGGCCGCGGGCATCCCGTTCACCCTGTCCACCATGGGCACCCGCTCCATCGAGGAGACTGCCGCGTCCTCCGGGGACGGCGACCGCTGGTTCCAGCTGTACCTGTGGCGGGACCGGGACCGCGCCCGGGACCTGATCGAGCGAGCGGCCGCCTCCGGCTACGGGGCGCTCGTGGTCACGGTGGACACCCCGGTGGCCGGCCAGCGTCTGCGGGACGTGCGCAACGGCATGACCATCCCGCCGCAGCTGACGCCGAAGACCGTGGTGGACGCCGCCTGGCGCCCGGAGTGGTGGTTCAACTTCCTCACCACGGACCCGCTGACCTTCGCCTCGCTCTCCGACTCCGCCGGGGACCTGCCGTCCATCATCAACGGCATGTTCGACCCCACCCTGTCCCTGAAGGACCTGGAGTGGATCCGCTTGGCGTGGAAGGGGCAGCTGTTCGTCAAGGGCATCCTCACCGCAGAGGACACCCGCCGCGCGCTGGACACCGGCGCGGACGGACTGGTGGTCTCCAACCACGGCGGCCGCCAGCTCGATCGCGCGCCGGTGTCCCTGCAGGCGCTGCCGGGTGTGCGCGCCGAGGCCGGCCCGGACGTGCCGATCATCCTGGACTCCGGCATCACCACCGGCGAGGACATCGTGGCGGCCCTGGCCCTCGGCGCCGACTTCACCCTGATCGGCCGCGCGTACCTCTACGGCCTCATGGCCGGCGGCCAGGAGGGCGTGGCCCGCGTGATCGAGCTGCTCGCCCAGGAGGTGACGGTGGCGATGACGCTCATGGGCGCCGCCACCACGAAGGACCTCACCCCGGACTCGGTGCGCGCGCCCTGGCTGCAGGGGTGAGCCCTCCGGCCCGCCGCCGGGGCGGATTCCCCGCCTCTGTGTTCACAGAACCCCCAGGTGAGGTCACATTCCCCGGCACTTGTTGAACAATTGGTCGCCATGGCCCATCATGGAATGTGCCGCGTGATGTGCGGCACACCGAACGACCCAGGGGGAGAGCCATGCGCATCGACATGAACAGCGACGTCGGGGAGTCCTTCGGCAGCTGGACGATGGGCGACGACGCCGCGATCTTCCGCTCCGTCTCCTCCGCCAACGTGGCCTGCGGGTTCCACGCCGGCGATCCCTCCGGCATCGCGCAGACCTGCCGGGACGCCGTGGCCGCGGGGGTGACCGTCGGCGCCCACGTGGGCTACCGGGACCTGGCCGGCTTCGGACGCCGCTTCCTCAACTGCACGGCCACCGAGCTGGCGGACGACGTGCTCTACCAGATCGGCGCCCTGCAGGCCCTGGCCCGCGCCGCCGGCACGGACGTGCGCTACGTGAAGCCGCATGGCGCCCTCTACAACACGATCGTCCACCACGAGGAGCACGCCCAGGCCGTGGTGGACGCCGTCAAGGCCTTCGGCGGCGATCTTCCGCTGCTGCTGCTGCCGGGCTCCATCGCCCTGGAGAAGGCGGAGAGGGCCGGCCTGCGCGGCGTGGCCGAGGCCTTCGCGGATCGCGGCTACACCCCGGAGGGCACGCTCGTCTCCCGCCGGGACCCGGGCGCCGTCCTCCACGACCCGGCCGAGGTCTCCGCCCGCATGGTCCGCCTGGCCACCGAGGGTGTGCTCACCGCCGTGGACGGCTCGGACATCCGCATCGAGGCCGCCAGCATCTGCGTGCACGGGGACACCCCGGGTTCGGTGTCCATGGCCGCCTCCGTCCGTGCCGCCCTCGAGGACGCGGGCGTCGAGATCGTCTCCTTCGCATGAGCGGATCGCACGCCCCCGGGCCGGTCCCCGGCGCCTCGGCCGCAGACCGCTGCGCCGCCGGCTCGCCGACGCCCCGCCCCCTGCGCTGGGCCGGCACCCGCGCCTTCCTGCTCGAGTGCCCGAGTCTCGCGGACGTCGTCGCCCTGCACGCCCGCCTCACCGCCGAGCCGCTGCCGGGCCAGACCGAGGCGCTCGCCGCCGCCGAGACCCTCATGCTCGCCTTCCGCACCCGCGCCGAGGCGGTGGCGGCCGCCGAACTCGCCCCGAGCCTCGTGGCCGCCGGGGACGCGGGCCAGGACGCCCGCACGGTGGAGGTGGACGTCGTCTACGACGGCGAGGACCTCGCCGCCGTCGCCGAGCTGACCGGCCTGTCCGAGGAGGCCGTGGTGGCCGCCCACGCGGACACGCTCTGGGTGGGCGCCTTCGGCGGCTTCGCCCCAGGCTTCACCTACTGCACGGCCGCGGATGCCTCCGCCGCCCCCTTCGACGTGCCCCGCCGCGAGAGCCCGCGCACCGCCGTGCCGGCCGGCTCCGTGGCCGTGGCCGGCACCTTCTCCGCCGTCTACCCGCGCACCTCGCCCGGCGGCTGGCAGCTGCTCGGCCGCACCGACGCCGTCCTCTGGGACCTGGACCGCGAGCGCCCCGCGCTCATCCGCCCCGGCGACCGCGTCCGCTACCGCCCGGTGCGCGCCCTCGCCTCCGTCTCCGCAGGCCCCCTTCCCGACGACGACGCCCGCGCCTCCGCCTCGCAGCCCTCCTCCGGTGCGGCGTCGCCGGGGGAGGGCTCCGAGCACTCCGCGCCGACCACAGGCTCCTCCGAGCCGGCCACCGCCGCAGGCGAGCCGACGGCACGGCCGGGGCTGTCCGTCGTCGACCCCGGGATGCAGTCCCTGCTGCAGGATTTGGGCCGGGCCGGTCACGGCGACCTCGGCGTCGCCTTCTCCGGCGCCGCGGACAAGGACGCCGCCCGCCAGGCCAATCGGCTCGTGGGCAACGCGCCGGACGAGGCCGTGGTGGAGACGCTCCTGTCAGGCCTGTCCGTCACCGCCCACGGCCTGCAGGTGCTCGCCCTGACCGGGGCCGAGGCCCGCGCCGTGGTCACGGACGCCGCCGGCACGGTGCTGCGCCGACCCGTGCCGCGCGCCCCGTTCGCCCTGCGGGACGGCGAGACCCTGACCGTCGAGGAGCCGCCCGCCGGACTGCGCACGTATCTCGCCCTGCGCGGCGGCATCCACGCCCGAGCGGACCTGGGCAGCCGCTCCACGGACGTGATGTCCGGGATCGGCCCGGCCCCGCTGGCCGCCGGGGACGAGCTCGTCCGCCGCGAGGATCCGGGGAACCGGCTCGTCGGGGACGCCGAGCCACCGCTGCGCCGCACCCCGCGTGCCGGGCACACCGCCGTCCTGCGCATCACCCTCGGCCCCAGGGACGACTGGTTCGACCGGGACGGCGTCGACCTGCTCACCTCCCAGGAGTGGGAAGTGACCGCCGAGTCCAACCGCATCGGCGTCCGCCTGGCCGCCCCGAAGGAGGGGAAGGCCCTCACCCGTGTCCGCGAGGGAGAGCTGGCCTCCGAGGGCGTGGTCTCCGGGGCCCTGCAGGTCCCGCCGTCCGGGCTGCCCGTGCTCTTCCTGGCCGACCACCCCGTCACCGGCGGCTACCCGGTGATCGCCGTGGTGGTCCGCGAGGACCTCGGCGCCGCCGCCCAGCTGCCGCCCGGCGCCCGGCTCCGCCTGATCCCCGTGGACCCGGAGACACTCGAGCCGCTGGACGCGGACGCCCCGGAACCCACCACATCCGCCCTGCCCCTCGTGGCGCCGACGACGCCGGCCGCAACGACCTGCCACGACCCCGCCCCCGCGGCTGCCGCCGCCCAGACCACCGAGGACTGATCCCGTGACCGCACGCCCCCTGACCAAGGTCCTGATCGCCAACCGCGGCGAGATCGCCGTCCGTGTGGCCCGCGCCTGCCGTGACCACGGCATCGGCTCCGTGGCCGTCTACGCGGACCCGGACGCGGATGCGATGCACGTGGCCGTGGCGGACGAGGCCTACCACCTGCCCGGCTCCGCCTCCGGCGACACCTATCTGGACATGGACGCCCTGCTGTCCGTGGCCGAGCGCTCCGGCGCGGACGCCGTGCACCCCGGCTACGGCTTCCTCTCCGAGAACGCGGACTTCGCACAGCGGGTCATCGACGCCGGCCTGACCTGGATCGGCCCCGCCCCGCAGGTCATCCGGGACCTCGGGGACAAGATCACCGCCCGCTCGATCGCCCAACGCGCCGGCGCCCCGCTGGTCCCCGGCTCGGACGGCCCGGTGGCCTCCCCGGCCGAGGCCCGCGCCTTCGCCGAGGAGCACGGTCTGCCGATCGCCGTCAAGGCGGCGTTCGGCGGCGGCGGCCGCGGCATCAAGGTGGTCCGGGACCTCGAGGAGGTCGAGGACGCCTTCGCCTCCGCCACCCGCGAGGCCGTGGCCGCCTTCGGCCGCGGCGAGTGCTTCGTGGAGCGCTTCCTGGACCGCCCCCGCCATGTGGAGGCCCAGGTCCTGGCGGACGGACACGGCACCGTGGTGGTGGTCGGCACCCGCGACTGCTCCCTGCAGCGCCGCAACCAGAAGCTCGTGGAGGAGGCCCCCGCTCCGTTCCTCACGGACGAGCAGCGCACCCGCATCCACGACTCCGCCCGCACCATCTGCGCGGAGGCCGGGTACACCGGCGCCGGCACGGTGGAGTACCTGGTGGCCCCGGACGGGCTGATCAGCTTCCTCGAGGTCAACACCCGCCTGCAGGTGGAGCACCCGGTCACCGAGGAGACCACCGGTGTGGACCTGGTGCGCGAGCAGTTCCGCATCGCCGCCGGCGAGCCGATGAGCCTCGCCGAGGACCCGGCCCCGCACGGCCATGCCTTTGAGTTCCGGCTCAACGCCGAGGACCCGGCCGTCGGCTTCCTGCCCTCGCCTGGTCCGGTGGAGCACTTCGAAGCCCCCACCGGCCCCGGCCTCCGCATGGACGCCGGCGTCCGCTCCGGCTCCGTGGTGCCCGGCGAGTACGACTCGCTCATGGCCAAGCTCATCGTCTGGGGCGAGGACCGCCCGCAGGCCCTGCGCCGGGCCCAGGACGCGCTGGCCGAGCTGCGCATCGAGGGCGTGCCCACCGTGGTGCCCTTCCACCGGGCCGTGCTCGAGCAGGACGCCTTCACCTCCGAGGACGGCCTCGGGGTGTACACCACCTGGATCGAGTCCGAGTTCGCCGCCGAGTTCGAGGCCTCCGAGCACCTGGCCGCGGCCGGCCCCGCCGGCTCCCGCACCCAGATCACCGTGGACCTGGACGGCCGCGCCGTCCGCCTCGGCCTGCCGGACGCCCTCTACGCTGCGCTGATGCACGGCGGCGGGGCGGCGGGCGCCGCGGCGGCCGGTGAGCCCGAGGGCCCGGGCGAGGACGCCGTCACCGCCTCCGTGGCCGGCACTCTGGTGGCCTGGAAGGCGGAGGAGGGCGTCGTCGTCGGCAAGGGCGAGCCGGTGGCCGTCCTGGAGGTCATGAAGATGGAGACCGTGGTGCGGGCGCACCGCTCCGGTACGATCACCCGACAGCAGATCGACGAGGGGGCCACGGTGCAGCGCGGCCAGGTCCTCGCCACGATCACGGACTGAACGCCGGCACCCCGCCCGCGGGAGAGGGGATGTGCGCCCGCCCGCGTGGCAGCGGCGCGGAATGATCACCGGCAGAAGGAGACGCCCCCCACATGGTTCAGAGCCGTCGTACCCGCCCGTCGGAAGCCCAGCGCCGCGGTGCCGTCGGCGGTGCCGCGGAGGAGCTGCGCCGCCGCATCGAGAACGCCGAGCTGGCCCCCGGCACCCGTCTGGGCGAGGTCGCCCTCGCCGCCGAGTTGGACGTGAGCCGCAACAGCCTCCGCGAGGCATTCGCCGAGCTCGCCGCCGAGCGGCTGTTGGTCCGCCGTCCCCACCGCGGCGTTATCGTGGCGTCCCCGGACGTGCAGCAGGTCCGGGAGATCTCCCGCACCCGCCGCATCATCGAGCTCGGCGCCCTGCGGTTCGGCGAGGTCACCCCGGAGGTCGAGGCCGAGCTGCACCAGGTGGTGGCCATGCTCTCCCCGGATCCGAGCGCCGTGGACCCACGCCTGATGGGCGACGCCAACCAGCGCCTCCACGGCGCCATCGCCGCCATGGCCGGAGCCTCGGACCTGCAGCGCACCCTCCGCCAGGCGATGGCTCGCGTGCGCCTGGCCTTCCAGCCCATGGACCGCGAGACCGCCCTGCACCCGCTCTTCGCCGAGCGCAACCTGCAGATCGCGCAGACGCTCCTGGACCGGCGCCCCGAGGACCTGCAGGAGACGATGGCCTCCTATCTGGACCAGGCCGAGCAGTTCGTCCTCGACCACCTCTCCGAGCGTCAGGACGCCTGAGCCCTCCCGCACGGCGTGCCTCGGCCGTCCGGGGCGCTTCGCAGACACCACGACGACGGCCGCCCGCCTCGCGAGGTGGACGGCCGCCGTCGTGGACCCGGGGATCGGATCAGGCTCCGGAGAACAGGGCCACCATCGGCGTGAAGGCGTTGACCGCGATGTACACGGAGACCAGCCAGGCCAGCACACCGACCACCAAGAGCCACGCCGGGTAGCGGTAGCCGTTCATCAGGTCTCGGCGACGCCAGGCCACGAACAGCAGCACGGCGAAGCCGACCGGCAGGATCATGCCGTTGAAGGCGCCGGCGAAGACCAGCAGGGTCTGCGGGGCCTGGCGCAGGGTCAGGTAGAGGGCGGCGCAGACCACGATGAACGCGACCGTCAGCAGGTTGCGGGTGCGTGCCGAGGTGGTGGACTTCGTGATGAAGGAGACCGAGGTGTAGGAGGCGCCGATCACCGAGGTGATGGCGGCGGCCCACAGGATCACGCCGAAGACGCGCATGCCGACGTCGCCGGCGGCGTGCTGGAAGGCCGAGGCGGCCAGGTTGTCCGGATCCAGGGTCGCGCCGCCGACCACCACGCCGAGGATGGCCAGGAACAGCAGCACGCGCATCACGCCGGTGACGATGATCGACAGGACCGAGGAGCGGGTGATGGACGTGACGTCTTCCACTCCGGAGACGCCGGAGTCGATCATGCGGTGGGCGCCGGCGTAGGTGATGTAGCCGCCCACGGTGCCGCCGACCAGGGTGACGACGATCAGCATGTCCACGGTGTCCGGCAGGACGGACTGGCGCAGGGCGTCGCCCACGGGCGGGTCGGAGACGATCGCGACGTAGGCCATCAGGACGATCATGACGACGCCGAGGCCCACCACGATGCGGTCCAGGGCCAGGCCGGCACGCTTGGACAGGAAGATGTAGATCGCGATCACGGCGGAGACGCCGCCGCCGATCAGCGGGTCCACGCCGAGCATCGCGTCGGCTCCGAGGCCGGTGCCGGCGATGTTGCCGATGTTGAAGACCATGCCGCCGATGAACACGAGGGCGGAGAGCAGCCAGCCGAGGCCGGGCAGGACCCGGTTGGCGAGCTCCTGGGCGCGCAGACCGGAGACACCGATGACGCGCCACACGTTCATCTGCACGGCGATGTCGATGATGATCGAGACCAGGATGGCGAACGCGAAGGCCGCGCCGACCTGCACCGTGAAGGTGGAGGTCTGGGTGATGAAGCCCGGGCCGATGGCACTGGTGGCCATCAGGAACATCGCGCCCAGCAGGGCCGTGCGCCGGTGGCGGGCGGCGTCCGGGGCGGGCGCGTCGGTGGCGTCGGCCCGCTGGGCGCGCGCGGCCGCGTCCTGGCGGTGCGGGTCGGTGGGGGTGTGGGCCATGGGCTCCTCCGGAGGGTGCGGGACAGGGGGCGCGTGACCGTGGTCACAGAACGCCTCGATGGAGGGAGCCTATGTCTTGTTCAACAATCAGGCAAGCGGCGGGTGTGAGTCGGTTCTCCCGCTCCCCGGTTGAAGCCGGCGCGGGTGCTCCCGTAAGATGGGACGGCGCAAGCCGCGCTGTTCTCCTTCCCGGGCATGCCCGGAAGGGGTCGGAAAAGCAGCGTGATCCCGCGGACTGGACTCCCGGAACGCTCCTGTGGGGCAGGCCGGGACTCGCCGTTCACACCAGCGATCCAAGGCGACTTCGGTTGGCTCTCACCCAGCCTGGTTCACCTTCAGATGAGTCGCAGTAAGAGTGCGGTGTCCACACCCGAGCGGGACTCTCAAGGAGTCCGACGGCGCCTCGTGCGTCGGAAGGGCTCCGGCATGCGGGTTCCGCCCGTCCTTTTACTACAACTTGCACGAGGAGTGATCATGGCAGCTCACTGCCAGGTAACCGGGGCTGGGCCGGGTTTCGGCCACAGCATCTCCCACTCGCACCGTCGCACCAAGCGCCGGTTCAACCCGAACATCCAGAAGAAGACCTACTGGGTCCCGTCCCTGCGCCGCAACGTCACCCTGACGCTGTCCGCCAAGGGCATCAAGACCATCGACGTCCGCGGCATCGACGCCGTGGTCGCCGACCTGATCGCGAAGGGAGTGAAGCTCTGACATGGCGAAGGAGAAGGACGTCCGTCCGATCATCAAGCTGAAGAGCACCGCCGGCACCGGGTTCACCTACGTGACCCGCAAGAACCGCCGCAACACCCCGGACCGCATCACCCTGAAGAAGTACGACCCGGTGGTCCGCAAGCACGTCGACTTCCGAGAGGAGCGCTGAGGCATGGCCAAGAAGTCCAAGATCGCCAAGAACGAGCAGCGCAAGGCCATCGTGGCCCGCAATGCCGAGAAGCGCCTCGAGCTGCGCAAGACCCTGGTCGACCCGAACGCCTCGGACGAGGCCCGCGAGGCCGCCCGCGTGGGCCTGCAGAAGCTCCCGCGCGACGCCTCCCCGGTGCGCGTGCGCAACCGCGACGCCATCGACGGCCGCCCGCGCGGCACCTTCCAGCGCTTCGGCATCTCCCGCGTGCGCTTCCGCGAGATGGCGCACCGCGGCGAGCTGCCGGGCGTGACCAAGTCGTCCTGGTGACCTCGTCCACGGCCTGACCGGAACGGTCCGGCCGGACGCGCCGTCCCTGACGACGGCCACCGACCTGCAGGTCCTCGACCTGTCCGGGGCGGTCCACCCCCACGGTGGGCCGCCCCGTCGTCGTCCCGGCCCGGAGCCGCGGATTCCTGCGGAACCGCACGAACGGCGCCCGAAGGCAGGGCGGCGGAGCCGCAGACGCCGCCGGATCAGGCCCTGACCAGGGACGGAGACGGCCACGGGGCAGCGTCCCGGCGGGGCCGCACGGGTTCCCGGGAGCCTTGGAATCGCCTGAAAATGGCAGAATCAGGCCGCTGGAGGGCGGCGCGGCGGGGCGGTCGATGGTACGTTCGGCAGTGGAAGCCCGGGGAACGTCCCGGGATCACCCCTACGATGTCCCAACACTCAGGAGGACTTCCCAATGGCTATGAACCGCAAGGAGCTCGTCGCCGCCGTCGCCGAGCGCTCCGGCAACACCCAGGCCGCCGTCAGCGATGTGCTGGACGCCGTCTTCGAGGTCTTCACCGCTCAGGTGAAGAAGGGCGAGAAGGTCTCCATCCCGGGCTGGATGGCCGTGGAACGCACCGAGCGCAAGGAGCGCACCGGTCGCAACCCGCGCACCGGCGAGGAGATCACAATCCCGGCCGGCTACTCCGTGAAGGTGACCGCCGGCTCCAAGCTCAAGGCCGCCGCCTCCGAGTGAGCCGCCGAGCGGATCTGCCGATGAGGGCATGATCTGCACAGCGCACACAGGGCGCCCCACCGTCGCGGTGGGGCGCCCTGTCGTACGTCGAGGCCGTGCGTGACGGTCCTGCCGTCGGTCCTGGGCTGTGACGCAGTCGAGGGGGCATCGTCCCCGGTCCGGGCGTAGAATGGGATGTCCGGGGCGTGTGCCCAGCACACTGCCCGAGGCGACGACGCGAAGGGGGCCGGCATGCAGCACCTGATGCCCGCACGCCCCGCCGCGCCTGCCCCCGCCCCTGCGCTGCCGGTGCACGGCGGCGCCCGCCTGGCCCGCGGGTGGGCCGGGGCCGTGCTGGCCGTCGTCCTCGCCGCCGCCTCCCACACCGTCCTCGGCGCCGCGCACGCCCCGCACCCGATGGTGCTGCTGCTCGCGGTCGCCCTGGCCGCCCCGGTCTGCACCGTGCTCGCCGGCCGCCGCCTGTCCCTGCCGCGCGTGCTCGCGGCCGTGCTCGGCAGCCAGGCCATCCTCCACGGCCTCTACAGCCTGGCCTCCCCGGCCCCCGGAGCCTCCGCCGCCTTCCCGACGACGGCCGGTCACCTCGGCCACGCCGTCCCGGCCTCCGGGGAGCTCGCCTCCTTCGCCGCGGCGCACTCCTCCGCGCACACTGCCGCGCATGGGGGAGTCGGCGGCCATGACCACCTCGGTCTCGGGATGCTGGCCGCCCACGTGGTGGCGGCCCTGCTGACCGTCCTGCTCATCCGCCACGGCGAGCGGCTGCTCGTCCGTGCCGCCGGACTCGTGGTGGGCGCCGTGCTGCGCCGCCGCGTTCCCGCCCTGCGCCCGGCCGTCGGCCGGGTGCGTCTGGTCTGGGGCACCTCCGCGCCCCTGGTCCCCGCCGGCCGCGAGCTCGTCGGCTCCACCGGCCTGCGCGGGCCGCCCGCCGCCCTCGTCGCGGCCTGATCGGCAGACCGCGCGGCACCGTGTCCGCGTGCGCGCCGGACGGGCCCGGGCCCTGCCCTCCCCGCCGTCGGCGAGGACGTCACAGGGCTCACCGTTCCCTGAACGAGACAGACCAGCCGATGCCCCGGCCGCCACACCAGCGGGCCGGAGACGAGGCATCGGAGGCGAAAGGCACCGTGCCATGCACCTGAACGCGATGCACACCTGCACCGAGCGCGTCCGCGAGGACGTCATCCCGCGCCGCCGGCGCACCGCCGCCCTGACGGCGGCCCTGGCCCTGGCCGCGGCCCCCGTGGCGGGGGTCGCCCTGGCCGCACCGGCCCAGGCCCACGATGAGCTGCTGTCCTCCACCCCGGAGGCCGGCCAGACCCTGACCGAGGCGCCCGACGAGGTCTCCCTGACCTTCTCCGGAAACCTGATCGACGGCCAGGGGATCCAGAACCTCATCCGGGTCCGGGACGCGGACGGCAACCAGTGGCAGGCGGACTCCGGCACCGTGGAGGGGGACACCTTCTCCGCCGGGGTCTGCCCGGACCTGCCGAACGGCGACTACGAGCTGGCGTACCGCGTGGTCTACTCCGACGGACACTCCGAGGAGCGACGACTCGACTTCACCCTGGACGCCGAGGGCGCCCCCGAGGCCGGCACCGTCCCGGAGGACTGCGGCGTGGCCGCAGAGTCCGCCGGCGGGTCCGCCGCGGAGGAGGCGACCGACGCGTCCCAGGCCGCGGAGGAGAACGGCCAGGCCGCCCAGGCCTCGGGCGACCCCGCGGCCACCACCGAGGCGCAGGACGACCAGGCCCAGGAACCGGGACTGCCCGGCTGGGTCTGGGGGCTCGGCCTCGGCGGCGTGGCCGTGATCGGCCTCGCCGCCGTGCTGATGTTCCGCAAGGCCTCCGCGCTCGGCCACACCGACACCCCTGAGGACCGGTGACCGCGGCGTCGAGGACGATGCCGCGGGGACACCGGAGAAGAAGGACACGAACATGAAGAAGAAGACCACCCGCACCACAGCCTCCCTGGGCGCCCTCTCCGCCGCCCTGCTGCTGCTCACCGCCTGCGGCGGCGGCCAGGACGCCCCGGCCGAGCAGGACGACTCGGCGTCGCCGGCGGCCGCCTCCGAGGAGGCCGGCCAGACGGAGCAGGGCACGGACGCCGAGGAGACCGGAGACGGCCAGGACGATGCTCAGGGCGAGGACGAGTCCGCGGGCGAGGGCCCGCTGACGGTCGTCGACGCCTGGACCAAGGCCACCGAGTCCGGCATGACCGGCTCCTTCGCCACCCTCGAGAACACCACGGACGAGGACGTGCACATCACCGGTGTGCACTCGGAGCTGAGCGCCGTGGTGGAGCTGCACACGATGGTGGACGACGGCTCCGGTCAGATGGTCATGCAGGAGGCCCCGGACGGCTTCACCGTCAAGGCCGGCGAGACCCACGAGCTCGCCCCCGGCGGTGACCACGTGATGTTCATGGACCTGCAGGAGCCGCTCCTGCCGGGCGACACTGTGGACTACGTGCTGGAGCTCGAGGACGGCACCGAGGTGCCCGTCGCCGGCGAGGTCCGCGACTTCGCCGGCGCCAACGAGAGCTACCACGGCGGCGAGGCCTCCGGCTCCGAGGACGCGGACATGGACCACGACGGCCATGACCACGGGGACCACGAGGGCGACGACCACGGGGACCACGAGGGCCATGACCACTGATCCTCGCCCCGAGGACCACACCGGCCCGGCACACCGGTCCGGTGCCGGCCCCTCCGCCTCGCGCCGTGGCCTCCTGCTGGGCGCCGGCGTGCTCGGCGGCGGCCTGCTGGGCACGGCCGTCGGCTACGCGGCAGGCCACTCGGCCACGGCCGCCCCGTCTGCCGGCACCGGCGGCGCGGGGGCAGGCCAGGGGGCGGGGCCGTCGTCGGGAAGCGGGGCGATGTCCGCCTCCGGCGAGATCGGCACCTCCGGCTGGGCCGAGCCCGGCGGCGAGGCCTCCCGGGTGGCGGTGAGCTCGCCGATCGGCACGGACGCCGTGCCCTTCCACGGTGACCGCCAGGCCGGTGTGGACACCCCCAGCCAGACGCACGCCGTGTTCCTCGCGTTCGACCTGGACGAGGACCTGGACCGGGACGGCGTCCGCCGTATGCTCCGCATCCTCAGCCAGGACGCCGCCCGCCTCACCCAGGGCAGGGCGACCCTCGCGGACACCGAGCCCGAGCTGGCCGCGGCGCCGGCCCGCCTGACGGTGACCTTCGGCTTCGGCCGCGGGCTCGTGGACCGGATCGACCCGGACGCGGTCCCGGAGTGGCTCGGCCCGCTGCCGCGCTTCGAGCAGATCGACGGCGAGCTGTCCGAGGAGTATTCCGACGGCGACCTGCTGCTGCAGATCTGCGGCGACGACCAGATGTCCGTGGCCCACGCCCGCCGCATGCTCACCAAGGGGACCCGGGCGTTCGCCACGCCGCGCTGGACTCAGATCGGCTTCCGCGAGGCCCGCGGCTCCCATCCGACCGGCACCACCATGCGCAACCTCTTCGGCCAGGTGGACGGCACGGCCAACCCGCAGACCGGCTCCCCGGCGATCGAGCGCCTCGTGTGGGGTGTGGACGACGGGCTCGGCGCCGACCTGCAGCCGTGGATCGAGCACGGCACCACCATGGTCATCCGCCGCATCCGCATGGAGCTGGACACCTGGGACGAGCTGGACCGCCCCGCCAAGGAGGACGTGATCGGCCGTCGCCTCGGCACCGGCGCCCCGCTCACCGGTGAGCAGGAGAACGACCCGATCGACTTCGAGGCCACCGGACCCGCCGGCTTCCCCGTCATCTCCGACACCGCCCATGTGCGCCGCGCCCGGATCGGCGACGGGCCCGAGCACGGCATGCTCCGCCGCGGCTACAACTATGACGGCGCGGACGGCGAGTCCGGGCTGATCTTCGTGGCGTTCCAGACCGACCTGGAACGGCAGTTCGTCCCCGTCCAGCAGAGCCTGGCCGAGTCCGACCACCTGAACATGTGGACCACCCCCGTGGGCTCCGCCGTGTTCGCCGTGCCTCCCGGCTGCGCCGAGGGCGGATTCGTGGGAGACGTGCTGTTCTCCTGACCGCCGGCCCCACACGCCGGGTCGGCCGCCGCTCCGTGCGGCGCCGCCGGCCCGGCCACCGATCGACCACCACCGCGAGAAGACAGGACCCATGCCCTCCACCGAGACCGCACCCCGCCACGGGGACCGCGCCGCCCGCGACGGCTCCCGGCCCGCCGGGAACACCACCGTCCCCGGCGGCGCCGAGCGCGCCCTCCCGGTCTGGACCTGGCCGGCGGTGGCCGCCGCCGGTGCCCTGGCCCTGGTGTTGGCCGCCTGGTTCACCGGCGTCTCCGCCGCTCGCGAGCTGTCCGACCCCGGCGCCCTGACCCGCTGGGGCGTGCCGATCGTCGAGTACGGCTCCAACATGGCGATGTCCGTGACCATCGGCGCCCTGATCTTCGCCGCCGCCATCCTGCCGCCGCACACCGGCGGCCGGGCCCCGCGCCGCCGCAAGGACGACCCGCCGGCCGAGCGCCTGCCGGAGCACCCCGCGTTCACCCGGACCATGCTGGTGGCCTCCGTGGCCGCCGGCGTGTGGACCCTGTGCGCGCTGGCCGTGGGCATCCTGTCCTACTCGGACCTGGCCGGCATCCCGCTCGGCGCCGGCGCTGCCTTCTCGGACGGGCTCGTCGCCTACTTCGTGTCCATCTCGGTGGGGCAGGCCTGGTTCTGGGTGACCGTCATCGCCGCCGTGGTGACCTCACTGGCGGTGGCCGTGCGCTCCCACAGCGGCCTGTTCTGGGTGGGCATCCTCGCGATGATCGCCCTCGTGCCGCTCGCACTGATCGGCCACGCCGCCGGCGGCGACGACCACATGGCGGCCGTGAACTCCATCGGTCTGCACCTGCTCGGCGTGGTGGTGTGGGTCGGCGGCCTGCTGGTGCTCGCCCTGATCGCCCCCACGCTGGTCGGCCCGGACGGCGGCACCGGCCGCACCACCTACCGCCGGCAGGGAGCCGCCCCGCTCGTGCACACCGTGCTGTCCCGCTACTCGGTGCTCGCCGGACTCGGCCTGTTCACCGTGGCCCTGTCCGGCGTGGTCAACGCCGCCCTGCGGGTGGAGCACCTGCATCAGCTTCTCGCCCCGTACGGAGGCCTGGTGGCCGTGAAGTTCCTGGCGGTGGTGCTCCTGGGCCTGATCGGCCTGGCCCACCGCCGTTGGATCATTCCGCAGCTGCGTGGCGGCGCCGGCGAGGACGCCGCAGCCGAGGCCCCGCGTCCGGCCCGCCGTCTGCTGTGGCAGCTGATCGCCGTGGAGGCCGTGGTGATGTCCGCCGTCATGGGCGTCTCCGCCGTCCTCAGCCGCACTGCGCCGCCGAAGCCGGAGGAGCTGCCGGACGGCGCCAGCCCGGCCCGCATCCTCACCGGCTACGAGCTGCCCCCGGAGCTCACCGGCGCCCGCTGGTTCGACCTGTGGCGCTGGGACTGGCTGTGGGTGGCCGTGTGCGTGTTCCTGGCGATCTGGTACGTGCGGTCCACGGTGCAGCTGCACCGCCGCGGGGACTCCTGGCCCGTGCTGCGCACGATCTGCTGGATCCTCGGGCTGGTGGTGCTGACCTGGGCCACCTCCGGCGCCCCGGCCGTCTACGGCCGTGTGCTGTTCTCCGCCCACATGGTCGGGCACATGACGTTGACGATGATCGCGCCGCTGTTCCTGGCGCTCGGCGCACCGATCACGCTGGCCCTGCGCTCGTTGCCGGTGCGCACGGACGACACGCGCGGCCCGCGCGAATGGATCCTGTGGATCGTGCACTCCCGGTGGGGGGCGTTCATCACCCACCCGATCGTGGCGGGCGCCAACTTCGCCGGCTCGATCCTGGTCTTCTACTACACGGACTTCTTCCGGTTCGCGCTGGAATACCACGTGGGCCACGAGTTCATGAACGTGCACTTCCTGCTCACGGGCTTCGTGTTCGCGCTGGTGATGGTGGGCGCGGATCCGCTGCCGAACCGCCCGCCGTATCCGATCCGCCTGGTCGTGCTGCTGGCCACCATGGTGTTCCACGCGTTCATCGGCGTGGCCATGACCTCCTCCACGGGACTGATGCAGGCCGACTGGTTCGGCAACATGGGCCGTCCCTGGGGTCCGGACGCGCTGGCCGACCAGCAGATCGGCGGTGCGGTGATGTGGGGCATCGGCGAGTTCCCGACCGTGGCGATGGCCGTGACCGTGGCCGTCCTGTGGGCGCTCGACGACCGCAAGGTCGCCGAGCGCTACGACCGCAAGGCCGAGCGCGACGGAGACGCCGAGCTCGCCGCCTGGAACCAGATGTACTCGAACCTCGCCGACCAGGAGGACCGCCATGGCCGCCGCTGACACCGCCGACCGCCTGCCCGCCCGCCGCGCCGCCCGCCGCTGCGCCGGCCTGGCCCTGGCGGCGCTGCTCGCCCTCACCGGCTGCGCCCCAGGGGACGACGACGGCGCCGGCACCTCCGCCCCGGACGGCGCCTCCGCCTCGGCCGGCCAGGACGGGGACGCCTCGGCAGACGACGCGAAGCCGGAGCCGGCCTCCGAGCAGGAGGCCGCGGACGTGGTGGACCAGCTGGACCTGGGCGACCGCCAGGACCAGCGGATGGCCGCCGCGGCGGCCGAGCGCGCCGCATCCTTCGGCTTCGTCCGCCAGCGTGCCGCCACGGACGAGGAGATCTCCACGACCCGCGAGGACAACGCCGCGCGCCTGCGCGACGCCTCCCGCACCACCGTGGAGCCGAGCGAGTGCAAGGCACCGCTGAACGCTCTGGACTTCTCGCCGATCCTGCTGGACCAGGAGGAGGTCTCCCGCGTGGACGTGGGCGCCGGTTCGTTCACCGGCACCGGCACCGTGGAGGTGGCGAGGCTGGACGGCCCCGCCCGCCAGCGTGTGGAGAAGCACCTGCAGACCGTGAACACCCTGCTGACCGACTGCTCCGAGATGACCATGACGGTCACCGAGGGGGACAGCACCGTGGACTACGTGCTGACCACCGAGAAGCCCGACCTGTCCGACGGCACCCCGGCGCAGTCCGCGATCACCTGGACCCGTCACCCCGCGAGCGACGAGGAGAACACGCTCACCGCGCAGGTGCTCACCGCCACCACCGCCGACTCGGTGGTCATGGTGTCCTTCGTGGGCCAGCAGGCCGCCGGAGACAAGGAGTTCACCATCATGGCCGAGGAGATCGTGGCCGCCGCCGAGCGCGCGGGCTGAGCCGGCGGACCGAGGGGCGGACCGGCGTCCCGTCGGCTCCCGCCGTGCTGTGGCGGGGGCCCGGCCGTCCGAATGTGTCCGCGAACTTGCGGCTCGGGCCCGAGCGCGCGGGACAATGGGGGCATGACTGGCATCTCTCGTCCCGGCCCCCGCGTCCGCGCCTCCGAGCTCGTCGGCCGCGGCTGGCTGAACACCGGCGGCAAGGAGCTCACGCTCGAGGACCTGCGCGGCAAGATCACGATCCTCGACTTCTGGACGTTCTGCTGCATCAACTGCCTGCACGTGCTGGACGAGCTGCGCCCGCTGGAGGAGGACTACCACGACGTCCTCGTGACGGTCGGCGTGCACTCCCCGAAGTTCGAGCACGAGGCCGACCCGGACGCCCTGGCCGCCGCCGTGGAGCGCTACGAGATCGCCCACCCGGTGCTGGACGACCCGGAGCTGACCACCTGGCAGGCCTACTCGGCCCGCGCCTGGCCGACCCTCGTGGTGGTCGACCCGGAGGGCTACATCGCCGCCCACCTCTCCGGCGAGGGCCACGTGGCCGGCCTGCGCTCCCTGGTGGCCGAGCTCGTCGCCGAGCACGAGGCCAAGGGCACCCTGCACCGCGGGGACGGCCCCTATGTCGCCCCGGAGCCGGTCGCCCGCGACCTGCGCTTCCCGGGCAAGGCGATCTCCCTGGCCGACCGCGGCTCCCGCCCCGGCACCTTCCTCGTGGCGGACACCGGCCACCACCGCCTCGTCGAGCTGGACGCGGACCTCAGCACCCCGATCCGCGCCATCGGCGGCGGCGACCCCGCCGACGCCCCCGACGAGGCCGCGCACCTGGCCTTCCCGACCCCTGCCACCCGCGGCCACACCGACGGCGGCCCGGAGCAGGCACTGTTCAACGAGCCCAACGGCCTGGCCCTGCTGCCGGCCGAGGTGGCCGCGCAGGTCGGCTACGACGTGGTCGTGGCCGACACCGTGAACCACCGCCTCCGCGGCCTCAGCCTGGCCACCGGCGAGGTCCGGACGCTCGCCGGCAACGGCGTGCAGGCCCTCATCGACGGCGAGCGCGTCGCCGCGGCGGCGAAGGCCGCCGAGGCGGCCGACCCGGCCCAGCAGCAGGGTGCGGTGCCCGCGGACGAGGAGGGTGCCGTCGTCGTGCTGGGCCCGCTGGAGGGCAAGCCGACCGGGGTGTCCCTCTCCTCCCCGTGGGACGTGGTGTGGGACGAGGCGGCCGGCCACGTGGTGATCGCGATGGCGGGCACCCATCAGCTGCACGCCTACGACCCGGTGGCCGACGAGCTGTCCCTGTTCGCCGGCACCGGCCTGGAGGGACTGACCGACGGCCCGGCCGAGCGCTCCTGGTTCGCCCAGACCTCCGGCCTGGCCGTGGACGCCGCCGGCACCCTCTGGGCGGCCGACTCCGAGACCTCAGCGCTGCGCACGGTCACCGGCGGGACGGGGGAGCGGACCGTGTCCACGGCGGTGGGCACCGGCCTGTTCGACTTCGGCTACGTGGACGGCCCGGCGGAGCAGGCGCGCCTGCAGCACCCGCTCGGCGTGACCGCGCTGCCGGACGGCTCCGTGCTGGTCGCGGACACCTACAACGGCGCCGTCCGACGCTTCACCCCGGCCGGCACGGACGCCGCCGGGCGCGAGACCCAGGCGGCGCTGTCCACCGTGGCCCGCGGCCTGGCCGAGCCCTCCGATGTGCTCGTGGAGGTGGACGCCGAGGGCAAGGCGGCGTCGATCGTGGTGGTGGAGACCAACGCCCACCGCCTGGAGCGGATCGCCGTGCCGGACGAGTACCTCACCGTGGACGAGGGCGCCCGCCAGACCCAGCGCCCGCGCACCCCCGTGGTGGCCGGCGAGTTCGGCCTGGCCGTCGGCTTCGAGGCCCCGTCCGGGCAGAAGCTCGACGATCGCTGGGGCGATCCGACTCAGCTGAAGGTGTCCTCCTCTCCGGAGGAGCTGCTGCTGGACGGCGCCGGCACCTCCACCGGTCTGACCCGCACGCTGCGCCTGAACCCGGACGTGGCCGAGGGCGTCCTGCACATCACGGCCCGCGCCGCCGCCTGCGACGGGGAGAAGGGGCAGCCGATCCCGGACCATGCCGCCTGCCACCTGTATCAGCAGGACTGGGGCATCCCGGTGACCGTCCATGCGGCCGAGGCCGCGCCGGAGGGGGCGGAAACCCGCCTGGACCTGGACCTGCGCGGGATACACTGAGCGGGAAGGCCGAGTCCTGCGCGCAGGGCCGCCGGAGAAACGCCCCCTGACACCGAAGGCTTCCTGAACCCATGACCACTCTCTTCGTCACCTCGTCCTTGCACGGGTCCACCCGGGAGATCGCCGAGCGCATGGCTCAGGTCCTGCGCACCAAGCAGGCCGTGGAGACCGTCGTCGAGGACGTCGCCGGCGCCGCGGCGTGGCTGGACACCGCATATGCCGTCGTGGTCTGCGCCCCGGTGTATGCCGGCAAGCTGGCCGCCGACGCCAAGCGCTTCCTGGACTCGCGCCGCGCGGAGTTGGCCGACAAGCCGTTGAACATCGTGGTCTCCGGCGGATCTCCCCAGCTGGACGACGCGCTGCGCATCCAGCTGGAGGCCTACCGCCCGCGGTCGGTGGAGTACTTCCGCGGCGCGGTCACCGAGGAGCGCCTCGGCTTCCTGGACAAGCTGAAGATCAAGCTGGCCAAGGGTGAGTACGGCGACTTCCGCGACTGGAAGGCCATCGAGGCCCACGCCTCCGCACTGGTCCAGCACGGGGCCCGCTGACCGGAGCCGGCTCGCGTGAGGCGCCGAGGGCGTTCTCCGCGGCCGCCCCAGGAAAGTGAGGGGCAAACACGGTGTTGAGATCGCATCTGAACCCCGTGTCCTGCCCCCAAGCCGCGGTTCAGCACGCGGTGTGGGGCCCGGTGCAGCATGCCCGCCGGCGCCGGCCTCAGGCGAAGAGCAGGGCGACGACCATCATGGCCGGGATCGCCAGCACCGTGGTCACCAGGACGGTGTCCTTCGCGACCACCACGCCGGTCTCGTAGCGCACGGCCGCCACGAACACGTTCTGGGCGGTGGGCAGGGACGCCAGCACCACCGCGATCATCAGCTCCCGGCTGCCCAGGCCCACCGCGAACGCGCCGATCAGCCACGCGATCACCGGATGCGCCACCAGCTTCATGGCCGAGGCCAGCACGGCGTCCCCGATGCGGCCGTCCGCCTTCCGCAACGGCCGGGAGTCGGCCAGGGACATGCCGAACGCGATGAGCATCGCGGGGATGGACAACCCGCCGATCAGTTCCACCGAGTCCCACAGCGGTGCCGGCAGGGACCAGCCCGTGGCGGAGAACAGCAGGCCGAGGGCCGAGCCGATGATCATCGGGTTGCGCGCGGTCTGCCCCAGCTGGCTCACCACCCGGCGGAACCGGCCGTAGGCGGAGGGGGAGCGGCGTACAGACGGTGAGCGGCCGTCGTCGGCAAGCGCGGAACGGCGGGACTCCGCGGCCAGCGCGGCCTCCAGGACGGTGATGTACAGCGGCGTGTAGATCGCCAGCTGGAAGAGGATCACCGGGGCGGCCAGGGCGGCGTCCCCCAGGACGTAGGCGGCGATCGGCAGGCCCAGGTTCGCCGAGTTCACCATGGACGAGCCCAGGGCCGCGATCACCCGCTCCGAGCCGGTCCGGGACGGCAGCACGAACCGCGCCACGAGCATGAACACCGCGGCACACACCAGCGCCGAGGCGGCGGCCACCCACAGCTGCGGCCCCAGCACCGCGGTCACGTCCGCCTGGGACAGGGTCGTGAACAGCAGGGCGGGGGAGCCGATGAAGAACGAGGTGCGGGACAGCACCGTCCGCCCCTCGGCGCCCAGCACGCCGGTGCGTCCGGTGAGGAATCCGACGCCGATGATCACCCAGATGACGGTGAACCCGGAGAGCACCTCGGCCATGGGGACCTCCTCGACGTCAGAGGCGGACATGCGTTCGGCCCCGGACCCACGTGGGGTTCCGGGGCCGAACGGTTCGGAGAGCGGGCGACGGGAATCGAACCCGCGTATCTTGCTTGGGAAGCAAGCGCTCTACCATTGAGCTACGCCCGCAGACGCCTCCCCACTGTACACCGCGCGGCCGGTCGGCCGGTGCGCCTCTGCCCGGGCACGTCCCATGATGGGGATCACATCCGCGCTGTTCCTGCGCTACGGTGAACCCGTGCTGCTCTCCGACCGTGACTTCCGTGCCGAGATCGACGCCGGCCGCGTGGCCCTCGAGCCCTACGACCCGGCGTTCGTCCAGCCTGCGTCCATCGACGTGCGCCTGGACCGCTTCTTCCGGCTCTTCGACAACCACCGGTACGCACACATCGACCCCTCGGTGGAGCAGCCGGAGCTGACCCGCCTCGTGGAGGTGGACCCGGAGGAGGCCTTCGTGCTGCACCCAGGCGAGTTCGTCCTCGGCGCCACCTACGAGAAGGTCACCCTCCCGGACGACATCGCCGCGCGCCTGGAGGGCAAGTCCTCCCTCGGCCGGCTCGGCCTGCTGACGCATTCGACCGCCGGCTTCATCGACCCCGGGTTCTCTGGCCACGTGACCCTGGAGCTGTCCAACACCGCGACGCTGCCGATCAAGCTGTGGCCGGGCATGAAGGTCGGCCAGCTCTGCTTCTTCCGGCTCTCCTCGGCGGCCGAGCACCCGTACGGCTCCGGCCCGTACCTCAACCGCTACCAGGGCCAGCGCGGCCCGACGGCCTCGCGCGCGCACCTGAACTTCCACCGCACCGTCATCGAGGGCTGAGACCGTGGCCGCGGTGAGCAAGCGCCAGGTGGCCGCCTGGGCCGCGTGGGACTGGGGCTCGGCCTCGTTCAACGCGGTGATGGTCACCTTCGTCTTCGGCACCTACCTGTCCTCCGAGGCCTTCGGGGCGGACGCCCGCGGCACCGAGTGGCTCTCCGCCGGCATGGCGGTGGCCGGGATCGTCGTCGCGCTCACCGCGCCGGTGCTGGGCCGCCGCGCGGACCAGGGCGGGCGCCGCAAGCTGTGGCTGGCACTGAACACGGCGGTGGTGATCGCGGTGACGGGCCTGAGCTTCTTCGTGGCCCCGCACGAGCAGCACCTGCTGCTCGGCGTGGTGCTGCTGAGCATCGGCACCGTCTTCTTCGAATTCGCCGAGGTGCAGATCAACGCGATCCTCGTGCAGATCTCCACCCCGCAGACCGTCGGACGGATCTCCGGCATCGGCTGGGGCGCCGGCTACCTCGGCGGCATCGTGCTGCTGCTTATCGTCTACGTCGGCTTCGTCTCCGGCGACGCCGCCTGGTTCGGCATCCCGCACGAGCAGTCCCTCAACATCCGCGCCGTGGCCGTGGTGGCCGCCGTCTGGTTCCTGGTCTTCTCCCTCCCGGTCCTGTTCGCCGTGCCCAGCCCGACGGCGGCCCAACAGGAGGGCACCGGCGCGCCGGCCGAGACCGTGCTGGGCTCCTACCGGGCGCTCTGGGAGCGACTGTGCCGCCTGTGGCGGGAGGACCGCAACACCCTGAAGTTCCTCATCGCCTCCGCCGTCTTCCGCGACGGCGTCGGCGCGGTCTTCCTCTACGGCGGGGCCCTCGGCACCACGGTCTTCGGGATCGCCGACGGCGACGTGATCGTCTTCGCGATCGTGGCGAACGTGGTGGCCGCCGCGGGCGCCTTCGCCGGCGGCTGGCTGGATGACCGGTTCGGTCCGCGCGCAGTGATCCTCGGATCGATCGCGGCCATGTGCGCCACGGCCGTGGGCCTGTTCTTCTCCGAGGGGCCGCGCGCGTTCTGGATCGGAGGTCTGATCCTCTGCCTGTTCGTGGGGCCGGTGCAGTCGGCCTCCCGCGCGTTCCTCGGCCGGCTCACCACCCCGCAGACCGCGGGCGAGCTGTTCGGCCTCTACGCCACCACCGGCCGTGCGGTCGGCTTCATCACCCCGGCTCTGTCCTCTGTGGCCCTGGCGATCACCGGTGACCAGCGCTGGATCATCCCGACCATCGTGCTGGTCATCCTGGCCGGCGGAGTCTTGTTGCTCAGTGTGAACACCCCCCACCGTCCGGTCAAAGAGGTGGAACCGCGCCGGTAGTATGGACGGTACCCTCGCCCGCTGATGCCGAAGGGACCCCATGCTCGTCACCCTGATCGCCCTGTTTGCGGTCGCCATGGTGGCGCCCTGGATCTTCCGCTTCACCGGACGTGAGGGGTTCTATGTCCTCGCCGCCGTCCCGGCCGCCGGTTTCGTCTGGCTGCTGACGCGCATGCCGGACGTCTTCGCGCTCCAGTCGGCGATCGACGCGGGAGCGGACGCCTCGGCGCAGGCGGACGGCCTCGTCCGGGAGATTCCCTGGGTTCCGTTCCTGGACATCTCCCTCAGCTTCCGCATGGACGCGCTCTCCGCCTTCATGTCCCTGATCGTGCTGGGCGTCGGCGCGATCGTACTGGCCTACTGCGCCCGCTACTTCCGGGAGCACGAGGCGAAGGACGCCGTGTTCGGCGGCCAGCTGCTGGCCTTCGCCGGAGCGATGTTCGGCCTGGTCACCACGGACGACCTGATGGTGCTCTACACCTTCTGGGAGATCACCTCGGTCCTGTCCTTCCTGCTCATCGGCTACGCAGGGCAGCGCATCTTCGCCCGTCGCTCCGCCATCCAGGCGCTGATCGTCACCACCTTCGGCGGCCTGGCCATGCTCGTCGGCCTGCTGATGCTCGGCGTCCAGGCCGGCTCCTGGAAGGTCTCCGGTGTGCTCGCCGCGGCCCCGGAGCTTCTGGCGGACCCGGCCCTGCGCGGCTACGCCGAATGGGCGGTGGCGCTCGTGCTCATCGGCGCGCTGACCAAGTCCGCGCAGATCCCGTTCCACTTCTGGCTGCCGGCGGCGATGGCCGCGCCCACCCCGGTCTCCGCCTACCTGCACGCCGCGGCGATGGTGAAGGCCGGCGTCTTCCTCGTCGCGCGCCTCGCGCCGGCGTACGCCGGTCTGATGAGCTGGCAGGTGCTCGTGACCGGCGTCGGCCTGGCCACCCTGCTGGTCGGCGGCTACCGGGCCCTGCGTCAGACGGACATCAAGCTCGTCCTGGCCTACGGCACCGTCTCCCAGCTCGGCTTCCTGATGGTCGCCAACGGCTTCGGCACCAGGGACGCCGCCATGGCCGGCCTGGCGATGCTGATCGCCCACACCCTGTTCAAGGCGCCGCTGTTCATGGTGGTCGGCATCATCGACCATGAGACCGGCACCCGTGACGTCCGGACGCTCTCCGGGATCGGCCGCGGCCACCCGGTGCTGGCCGGCATGAGCGCCGTGGCCGCCGCCTCCATGGCCGGTCTGCCCCCGCTGTTCGGCTTCGTGGCCAAGGAGTCCGTGCTGGAAGCGGCCCAGCACACCGCCGAGCACCACGGGACCGTGTGGGCCTGGGTGCCCCTCGTGGTCCTCTCGCTCGGCTCCGTGCTCACCGTGGCCTACACCTGCCGCTTCCTCTGGGGTGCCTTCGCCACCAAGCACGAGAAGGACGACGCCGGCACGCTCCGCCCCGTGCCTGCCACCGCGTTCCGCACCTCGGTCACCGCCCTGGAGATCAGCCCGTCCATGGTGCTCACCGCACTCTGCGTGGCGATGGCGTTCGTTCCGGGGCCGATCGAGAAGGTCATCACCGCCCACACCGGTGCCCTGGACCCGCTCGACGGCGCCGAGGAACCGGCCCACCTCGCCCTCTGGCACGGACTGACGCCGATCCTCGCGCTGTCCGCCGCGATCATCGGGCTCGGCCTGCTGCTGGCGTGGCAGCGCACCCGCGTGGAGCAGGCCCAGGAGCATGTCCAGTTCCCCTGGGACGCGTCCAAGGCCTACCAGTGGATCATCTACCAGCTGGACGCGCTCGCCGTGTGGGTCACCGGCCGCACGCAGACCGGCTCGCTGAGCACCTACCTGGGCATCATCCTCACCGTGGCCCTGGGGCTGCCGCTGTACTTCATGGTCTTCCCCGCGGGCGGCCATGAGAGGCCTCTGGCGACCCTCTGGAGGCAGGCGGAGATCGTCGTGGCCGAGGACGCGGCGCAGGCCTTCGTCGTCCTGGCCATCGTGGTCGGCACCGTGGCCGCGGTGAAAGCGCACCGGCGCTTCATGGCCGCGCTGCTGGTGGCCATCACCGGCTACGGCGCCGCCGCCATCTTCGCCTTCCGCGGCGCCCCGGACCTCGCCATCACCCAGGTGCTCGTGGAGACGATCGTCCTCGTCACCCTCGTGCTCGGCCTGCGCTCCCTGCCGGCCAGCTGGGACCGGCGCGCCTCGGGCCACGGCCGCCGCTGGCCCCGGGTGTTGATCGCCGTGTCCTTCGCCCTGGTGATGATGTGGGTGGCCGCGACCGCGCTGGCCGCCCGCACCGCCGCCCCGATCTCCGTGGACATGCCGGAGCTGGCCTACGCGGACGGCTACGGAAGCAACGTGGTCAACGTGACCCTCGTGGACATCCGTGCCTGGGACACCTGGGGCGAGATCACGGTGCTGGCGGCGGCCGCCACCGGCGTGGTCTCCCTGGTGTTCCTCCAGCACCGCGACCGTCGTGGCCGTGCCCTCGCCGACGTGAAGACCGGCTCGGTCGGCCGCATCACCTCCGAGTCCGCCATGGGCACCGCCGTGCTCTCCACCGTGCGCCGCTTCGCGGTGAACGACTCCTCCTTCTGGCTCGAGGGAGGCCGCACCCTGGCTCCGGAGCGCCGGTCCATCGTGTTCGAGGTCATCACCCGACTGATGTTCCACCCGATGGTGCTGTTCTCCCTGTACCTGCTCCTGGCCGGGCACAACACCCCCGGCGGCGGCTTCGCCGGCGGCCTGCTGGCCGGCCTGGCGCTCACCCTGCGCTACCTTGCCGGTGGCCGCTACGAGCTGCAGAACGCGATCCGGGTCCCCTCGGGTGTACTCCTCGGCGCGGGCCTGGCCCTGGCCTCCCTGACCGGCCTGTTCCCGCTGTTCTTCGGCGGGCAGGTCCTGCAGTCCGCGCACGTCGAGTTCCACGACCTGTTCCTGCTCGGGGACGTCAAGCTCGTCACCGCCACCGTGTTCGACATCGGCGTGTACCTCGTGGTGATCGGCCTCGTCCTGGACGTGCTCCGCTCCCTGGGCTCCGAGATCGACCGTCGCGGCGACGAGGCCCGCATGGCTCGCGAGAAGGCCCGGATGCACCGGCGGCGCCGCCACCACCGCGCCGGCGCCTCCGGTGCCGTGGCCGGTCGCAGCCGCCCCCCTGTGCAGGGCCCCGCCGGCAACGGCACCCCGACCACCGCCCCGACGACCGCCGAGGAGGCCGGACGATGATGAGCATCGACCTCGCCCTGCTGGTCGCCATGGGCGTGATGTACGCCGGTGGCATCTACATGCTGCTCGAGCGCACCCTGACCCGCATCCTGTTCGGGATCATGCTGATCACCAACGCCACGATCATGCTGCTGCTGATCACCGGGGGCCGGTCCGGCGACGCCCCGATCCGCATCGAGGGCAAGGACCCCACGACCTACTCCGACCCGCTGCCGCAGGCGCTCATGCTGACCGCCATCGTCATCGGCTTCGCCGTCACCGCGTTCCTGGTCGCCATGATCTACCGCTCCTGGCTGCTCAGCCGCGAGGACGTCGTGGCCGTGGACCCCGAGGACGTCAAGGTGGCCTCCCAGGAGGCCTTCGACGCGGAGGAGGACTCCGAGCTCGAGGAGGAGACCTCAGAGTTCCTGGACGACTCCTGCGATCCCAACGCGGACTACGAGCACACCTCCGAGGAGCGCAAGGCCGTCCGCGAGGTGTCCGCCCGCCGCGGCCACCCCGCAGGCAGGTCCCGGGACACGTCCGCGGACCACACAGTCACCGGCGGGTCCCGCCCGGCCGGCACCGCCCGTGAGGAGCGTGAGCGCCCGTGATCATGCTCGGCTCGACTCCGCTGACGGACCTGGCCCCGCTGGCCGTCCTGCTGCCCGTGCTCGGCGCGGCTCTGACCTTCACGCTCGTGCGCCGTCCGCGCGCGCAGATCACCCTCACGATCCTGACCCTCGCTCTGACGCTCGTGCTCAACGTCGGCCTGCTGGCCGTCGTCTGGGAGACGGGTGCCGCCGCGGTGAACATCGGCGGCTGGGTCCCCCCGATCGGCATCTCCCTCGTGGTGGACCGCCTGTCCGCGCTGATGCTCGTGATCTCCTCGCTCATCACCCTTGCGGTGCTGCTCTACGCCACTGCGCAGGGCGTGGTGGACGAAGACGAGGGCGGGCCCGTCTCGATCTTCCACCCCACCTACCTGATCCTCGTGGCGGGCGTGTCCAACGCCTTCCTCGCCGGTGACCTCTTCAACCTCTACGTGGGCTTCGAGATCCTGCTGACCGCCTCCTATGTGCTGCTCACCCTGGGCGGCACCGGCCAGCGCATCCGCGCCGGCATCACCTATGTGGTGGTGTCCGTGATCTCCTCCATGGTGTTCCTCGTGGCGATCGCCATGATCTACGCGGCCACCGGCACCGTGAACATGGCGGACCTGGCAGGCAAGCTCGGCGACCTGCCCACGGACGTCCAGATGGTCCTGCACGTGATGCTGCTCGTGGGCTTCGCGATCAAGGCGGCGGTGTTCCCGCTGTCCTTCTGGCTGCCCGACTCCTACCCGACCGCCCCCGCCCCCGTCACCGCGGTCTTCGCGGGCCTGCTGACGAAGGTCGGCGTCTACGCGCTGATCCGGACCGAGACGCTGCTGTTCCCGGGAGAGCACGTCAACACACTCCTGATGGTCGTGGCGGCGCTGACCATGGTGGTGGGCATCCTGGGCGCCCTCGCCCAGTCGGACCTGAAGCGAATCCTGTCCTTCACGCTCGTCTCGCACATCGGCTACATGATCTTCGGCCTGGGCCTGGCCTCCGAGCTCGGCCTGGCGGCCACGGTCTTCTACGTGGCCCACCACATCACCGTGCAGACCGGCATGTTCCTGGTCACCGGCCTCATCGAGAACCGGGCGGGCACGGCGAACATCGACCGGCTCGGCTCGCTGGCCTTCGTCTCGCCCCTGGTGGCCGTCCTGTTCTTCATCCCCGCCATGAACCTGGCCGGCATCCCGCCGTTCTCCGGCTTCTTCGGCAAGATCGGCCTGCTGGCGGGCGGCGTCGAGCAGGCCACCCCGCTGGCCTGGGTGCTCGTCGCGGTCTCCGTGATCGTGTCCCTCTTGACGCTGCTCGTGGTGGTCCGCGCCTGGGCGCGTGCCTTCTGGCGCCGCATCGACGACGTCGAGCACCCGCCGGCGCAGCTGGTCTCCGCCTACCAACGGGCCAAGGCCTCTGGCCGCCGACCCAAGCCGCTGAGCATGGGCCTGGTCCTGCCGACCGCCGGCCTGGTCGCGCTGAGCGTGGCGTTCACCGTCTTCGCCGGCCCGCTCTACGACCTTTCGGACCAGGCGGCCCAGGACATGATGGACCGCACCCCGTACATCACCGCCGTGCTGGGGGAGGCCGCCGCCGAGGAGGCCGCGGAGGACCTGGCGGACGACCCGACGGAGGAGGGCCATGACGGACGCTGACACGACCGCACGGACCCGCCCCACCGGTCTGCGCGCCCAGCTCACGCAGTGGCCGGTGGTGGTTGTCATGGTCCTGCTCTGGTGCGCCCTGTGGCAGGACTTCACCCCGGGCGTCATGCTCGTGGGCCTGCTGTTCGCCCTGCTGCTGAAGCGGCTGCTGCCGCTGCCGCCGGTGCAGTTCCCCGGGCGCTTCCATCCCTGGGGGATCCTGGTGTTCACGCTGACCTTCCTCAAGGACGTGGTGGCGGCGTCCATCGCCGTCTCCATGGTGGTCCTCCTCCGGCCCCGCAGCTCCCGGCACTCCGTCGTGGAGGTCCGCCTGCGCAGCCACGACGACCTGATCATCACACTGACCAGCCACGCTCTGGCCCTCGTGCCCGGCTCGATCGTCCCGGACGTGGACCGCGCCACCGCCACCCTGTACCTGCACTGCCTGGACGCCGCCGGCGAGGAGCGCATCGACCGCATCCGGCGCAACGCCCTGCGCGTGGAGGCCCGCATCATCCGGGCCGTCGGCTCCGCCGCGGACCTCGAGCTGGTGCGCCGGTACCCGGACAGTGCCCCGCCGTACGAGGACATGGACGAGTACCGCCGCCATCCGCCGCACATCCACCGTCCCTTCGCCGACGCCGAGGAGGCAGAGCGCCGATGAGCACGCCCCTGTTCGTCGCCGCCGTCGTGGCCGGCCTGCTGCTGGCGGTCGGCGCGGTCGGCGCGATCTTCCGCATCGTCCGTGGCCCCTCCCTGCTGGACCGGGCCATCGGGTCCGACGTGCTGCTCGTGGTCCTGTCCGGCGCCCTGGTCCTGGAGATGGCCGTCAACCGGCACACCAACACCATCGTGCTGGTCGTGCTCGCCTCGATGGTCGGATTCGTGGGCTCGGTGACCCTGGCCCGCTTCGTGGAGGACAACCGTCCGGACCATGCCCAGGAGGCCGGCGCACAGATGCGCCCGGACCCCTCCACCGCGGACCACGCGCCGCGCACGCCCTCGGCTGTGAAGGAGGAGTCCCGTGGCTGACACTGCACTGCTCTGGGACACGGTCGCCGCCGTGCTGCTGATCCTCGGTGCGTCCCTCTCGCTCGTGGCCGGCGTGGGCCTGACGGTGCTCCCGGACCTGCTCACCCGCATCCACGCCGCCGCCAAGCCCCAGGTCCTCGGCCTGCTGCTCATGCTCGCCGGCCTGGCCGTCGTGTGGCGGTCGTGGGTCTGGCTGCCCATCCTGTTCTTCGCGTGGCTGCTGCAGATGATCACCGCGCCCGTGGCCGCCCATCTGGTGGCACGTGCCGGCTACCGCACCCGTCACGTCAAGCGCGACCTGCTGGACCGGGACGAGCTCGCCGACGTCGTCCGCCGGGGACGGCACAGCGAGCATCCCGCGGACACCGCGCCCCAGCCGGTGGTCTCCCCGGACGGCTCCGCCCCGAAGCCTGTCGACACCCCGGTGAGCCGGAAGGACGGCGGGACCCGCTGACGTCCTCCGCCGCCTCCTGACACCACGAGGACGGCGCGGCACCCGGTCAGGGTGCCGCGCCGTCATCGTGCAGCGGGTGGGAGCACTCCGGCTCCCTGCGGGAGCCGAGGAGCGGCTCGGTGAGGGTCAGACCTCGTTGTCGATGCTCTTGGCGGTCTTCGCCTCGAAGCGCCGCATGGCGGTGCCGGCGCCGCGCTGGCCGGCGACCTTGATCAGGGCCGAGATGCCGGCCGAGATGAAGGCGAAGGACAGGGCCTCCACCAGGGGCAGCTCGTCGTCGGTGGCGTCGCGCGGGGCTTCGTGGCCGGTGGCGAGGCGCCAGCCGGTCGTGACCAGCTGCGAGCCGACCATGCCTCCGGCGATGGTGATGCCGGTGGCGATGAGCTTCTGCAGGACGGTGTTCATGGAGGGGGTTCTCCTTCGGGGCGAGGGGCCGGAACGGTCGGTTCGGCGGATGTCTGCGCCCCAGCCTACCGGCGGGGCCCGCGCGCAGGCACGGCACGCGACGCGCCCCGTCGGCCGCGGCGGGCCGCAGGGCTCCGGCGGACGCCGCTCAGTCCACGGTGACGGCGTGCGCGCCCGGGTCCCGGTCCTCGCGGAGCCACGCGTTCAGCCGGTCGGTCAGCTCGTCGTCCACAGGGATCGGCTCACCGTCCACGCTGAGCACCGGGGCCACCCCGCGCACGGAGGAGGCCAGCCACAGGCCCTCGATGCCCTCCAGGTCGGCCGGAGTCAGCGGTCCGTAGCCCAGCGGCCAGCCCTCCCGCTCGGCGGCGGCGAACACCACGGCCTGGGAGGTGCCGGCGAGGATGCCCTGCTGACGCAGCGGGGTGACGAGCTCGCGGCGGCCCTCGGCGTCGCGGCGGACGAGCAGCGCTGTGGACGTCGGCCCCTCGAGGAGCTGGCCGTCCGAGGACACGAACAGGACGTCGTCCGCGCCGTTGGCCTTGGCGTGACGCAGAGCGGCCATGTTCACCGCGTAGGACAGCGTCTTGGCGCCGGCAAGCAGCCACGGGGCCTTGTCTGCCACCCGTGAGTCCAGGCCGCGGTTCAGCAGGAGCACGCGCAGGCCGGCCGGACGCACGGACGGGTCCGGCAGGGCCGTGGCGGTGAGCAGCACCCAGGCGGTGGGCTGCGGGGCGAGGCCTGCGGCCGTCTCCGGGCCGCGGGTCACGGTGAGCTTCACGGTGGCGGCGGTGCCAGGGCAGGAGCGGGCGAACTCCGCGAGGCCCATGTCGATCGCCTGGCGCCACTGGGCGGGGGAGGGCACCGGCAGGTCGAGGATCTCCGCGGAGCCTCCCAGGCGGCCCAGGTGCGCGCCGAGCTTGCGGACAGTCAGCGCACCGTGATCGCCCGGGACCGCGAGGGCGGTCTCGAACAGGCCGTCGCCGCGGGACACGCCCTGGTCCTTCACGGTGAGGTGCGGGGCCGAGGGGTCCGCGAGCTCGGGGACGAGCCCGGCGACCCCGGAGGGACGCAGCAGGACGAGGACTTCACGGGAGGCGGCGACGCCGCCGGACACGGTGCTCATGGCCCCCAGGGTAGTGCCCGGGCCAGGCGGCGACGTGTCCGACGGCGTCGGTCGGTGCCGCGTGCCCGGCGGCCTGTTGCGGGGCCGGGCGGCGGCGGGAGGATCAGTGCGTGGGCGGGGTCTGGACCTGCGGGATCTCACCGGTGACCGTGCGGTCCCCGGCCGGGGCCTCGTGGTCGCCCTCGAGCTTGGCACCCTCGACGTCCACGTCCGGCAGGATGCGGTCCAGCCAGCCCGGCAGCCACCAGGCCGCCGGTCCCAGCAGGTGCATGACCGCCGGCATCAGCAGCAGGCGCACCACGAAGGCGTCGAAGAGCACGCCCACGGTGAGGCCGAAGCCGATCGGGCGGATCATCGCGTCGTGGGCGAAGATGAAGCCGCCGAACACCGAGACCATGATGATCGCGGCGGCGATCACCACGGAGCGGCCGGCGCGCAGACCGGAGAGCACGGCCTCGCGGGCGGGCTTGCCGTGGGCGTAGGCCTCGCGCATGCCGGAGGCGATGAACAGCTGGTAGTCCATGGCCAGGCCGAACAGCACGCCGATCATGATGGTCGGCAGGAAGCTGAGCACCGGGCCCGGGGAGTGCACGCCGAAGATCGAGCTGAGCCAGCCCCACTGGTAGATGGCCACGACCGCGCCCATCGCGGCGAACACCGAGAGGATGAAGCCGCCGGTGGCGATCAGCGGGACCAGCAGGGACCGGAACACCAGCACCATGATGACCAGGGACAGGCCCAGCACCAGGGTGAGGTACAGCGGCAGGGCCTCGGAGAGCTTCGCAGAGACGTCGATGAATCCGCTGGTCACGCCGGCCACGTCGAGGCCGGTGGCCTCGCCCGCCGCCTCGGTGGAGCGCAGGGTCTGCACGAGCTCCTCGGTGGAGATCGCGTTCGGACCCTCCTCCGGGATGACCTGGATCATGGCCAGCGAGCGGTCCCCGTTCAGGGCCGCGGGCACCGCCGCCTTCACGTGGTCCATCTGCGCCACCTGCTCGGCGACCGTGAGCTGCAGATCCGTGGCCTCGTCCCCGGACAGGCCCTTCGGCAGGTCCGCGGTCACCACGAGCGGGCCGTTGTAGCCGTCGCCGAAGGCCTCGCCGGTGAGCGTGTAGGCGCGCTCGGAGCTGGAACCGACCGGCTCGGAGCCGCCGTCGGGCAGGCCCAGGCGCATGGAGCCGAACGGAAGGGCGATCACCACCAGGGCCACGATCGCCGCGAGCGAGGTCACGACCGCGGATCCGGTGGACATCCGGGTGCGCTTGGCTCCGCCGCGGGTCGGCTTGTCACCGTGCAGCGGCTGCAGCTCCCCGGCCTCCACGCGGGCGCGCTCCTTCTTGCTCAGCGCCTTCGGCCCGATCAGGGCCAGCAGAGCCGGGGTCAGGGTCACGGCGACCAGCACGGCGATCGCCACGCAGGCCGCGGCCACCGTGCCCATCAGGCCCAGGAACGGGATGCCGGTGACGTTCAGCGCGGCCAGGGCGATGATCACGGTCAGGCCCGCGAACACCACCGCGTTGCCGGAGGTGCCGTTGGCCAGGCCGATGGACTCGTGCACGGGCATGCCGGCCTTCAGCTGCTGCCGGTGACGGTTGACGATGAACAGCGCGTAGTCGATGCCCACGGCAAGACCGAGCATGATGCCCAGCACCGGGGTCACGGACATCATCTCCACGACGCCGGAGAAGGCCAGGGCGCCGGCGACGCCCACACCCACGCCGATCAGGGCGTTGAGCAGGGGCAGGCCGGCCGCGGCCAGCGTGCCGAGCATGATCACCAGCACGATGGCGGCGACGATCAGGCCGACCACCTCGGCCGGGCCCATCACCTGCGGAAGGGCGTTGAGCTGCTGGTCCGGGTAGATGTCCACGCCCTCGATGTCCGCGTCGGTCAGCAGGGAGGTGACCTCCTCCTTCTGCTCGGTCTCCAGGTCCATGGTCGGCATGCCGAAGACCACGCGGCCCATGGCCACGTCGCCCTTCTCGGAGACCGCACGGAAGTCCTCGGTGAGGGCGAGGGTGCGTTCGCCGCGCTCGAGCTGCGGGCGGTTCTGTTCGATCCGGCGCTCGCCCTCGGCGAGGTCCTGCTCGGCCTGGGCGAGCTGCTCCTTCTTGGACTTGAGCTCGGCCTTGCCGGCGTCGAGCTGCTCCTGCCCCTGCTGCCACTGGGCGCGGCCGGAGTCGTACTCGGCCTTGCCGGCCTGCCACTCGGCCTCGCCCTGCTCGTACTGCTGGCGGCCGGCCTCGAGCTCGGCACGGCCCTGCTCCAGCTGGGCGCTGCCCTGCTCGAGCTGGGTGCGGGACTGCTCGAGCTCGGCGCGGCCGGCCTCGATGCGCCGGGCACCCTGCTCGTACTCGGCCTGGCCGGCCTCCCACCGGGCGAGGCCCTGCTCGTACTGCTGCCGGCCGGCGTCCAGCTCGGCCTGCTGGTCAGCGAACTGCTGCTCGGCCTGCTTCTCGGTCATGCCCTGGGCGATCGCCTGTTCCTTGGCGGCGTCCAGCTCGGCCTGGCCGGCGTCGAGCTGCTGCTTCGAGGAGTCGAGCTCGGCCTTCGCAGCGTCCAGCTGCTGCTTGGAGGAGTCGAGCTCGGCCTGCCGGGCCTCGAGCTCGGCCTGCCCGGCCTCCAGCTGCTGTTCGGCCTGCTCGAGCTCTTGCGCCTTGGAGTCGAGCTCGGCCTGGCCGGCGTCGAGCTGCTGCTTGGAGGAGTCGAGGTCGGCACGGCCGGCGTCCAGCTGCTCCTTGGCGGCGTCGAGCTCGGCCTTGCCGGCGTCCAGCTGCTCCTTGGCGGCGTCCAGCTCGGCCTTGCCGGAGGTGATCTGCGGCTCGGCCTCGTCGAGCTGGGTCTTCGCGTCGTCGAGCTGGGCCTGGTTGTCCTCGATCTGCTTCTCGCCCTCGGCCAGCTGGGTCTTGCCGTCGGCGATCTGCTCCTTGCCGTCGGAGACCCGCTTCTCGCCCTTCTCCAGCTCCTGCCTGCCGTCGGTGACCTGGGTCTTCGCGTCGTCCAGCTCCTTCTGGAGGGCGAACGGGTTCTGCGTCTCGTCCACGACGTCGACGCCCTCGACCTCCTTCATCAGCTTGGCGATCTCCTGGCGCTGGGACCGGGTGAACGCAGAGCCGTCCTCGGTGGCGAAGACGACGCTGCCCGAGCCCTTCGCCGCGTCCGGGAACTCGCGCTCGAGGCGGTCCGTCAGCTGCGCTGTGCGCGTGTTCGGGATGTCCACGGAGGAGGACAGGGTGCCGCCGAAGGCGAGGAAGGAGCCGACGGCGAGGGCGAGGGCCACGAGCCAGGCGACGATCGCGACGAACGGGCGCCGCGCCGAGGCGATGCCGAGGCGGTACAGGAGCTTTGCCATGAGGAGGGGAGGCCTTCCGTGACGAGACGTGTGTCAGGCGCGAGGCGGCGGACAATTCGCCGCTGACACTATATCCGTAAGCGGAGCGCTGTGCTCCGCTAATGGTGTGGCGCATCAGGTGACTTCGCCCACATCGTCCCAGATCAGATCCCGTCCAGGGATGGTCTCGGCTCAGTGCAGGCGCACCCGCAGGCCGGCGGCGTGCGCGGGGGAGTGGTCCGTCAGGTAACGCTCCTCCTGCGCCGCCCAGCGGTCCCAGTGCGGGGCATAGACCTCGCCGTCGCGGGCGAGGGCGAGGGTGCGCCGGTCGGCGTCGTCGGCATCCACCCAGACGCCGAGGGTCAGCAGGCTGCGGGCGCCGCGGCAGAGCGCGCCGACCCCCTCGCAGACCACCACGTCGGCCGGCGCCACGGTCCGCCGTGGGCCGGGTCGGCCCTCGTGCCAGTCCCAGGTGGGCACGTCGGCAGGCGCCCCCGCCGCCAGGCGACGCAGCGCAGCCACGTAGGGCCCGTCGTCGTCGGTGACGGCCGCCAGGCCGTCCCAGCCGGGGTACATCTGCTCGAGGGCGAGCAGGCGGACCTCGGCGAACGGCGAGAGCCGGTCGACGAGTGCGGCCGCGAGGGTGGTCTTCCCGGAGCCGGAGCGGCCGTCCACGCCGACCAGGACGGGGCCGTGGGACAAGGCGGCGCGGCCGTCCGAGTCAGGTGTCCTGCTCACGTTCACGAGGCCTCTCGGGCGTCTTCCCGGGGCTCCGCGGCGGAGTCCTGTGCGGGGAGGGTCGACTCGAGCTCGGTGAGCGAGGCGGTCGCGGTGCGGATGACCTGCAGGGCCGTCCGCAGCTCCTCGTCGGTGAAGTCCGCGAGGGCGGCGCGCAGCGCGCCGCCCATGGGGGCGAAGGCCGCCATGCCGTCGCGGACGGCGGAATCGGTGTGGTGGACCAGCACGCGGCGGCGGTCCTGCTGGGAACGTGCGCGGGTGGCGTGGCCGGACTCGACGAGCCGGTCCACCACAGCGGTCGTCGCGGGCTTGGTGAGGCGCAGGTGGCCGCCGAGGTCCGAGGCGCTGGTCTCTAGACCGGCAGAGGCGCGGCGCATGAGGATGCTCAGGGCGCGCAGGTCCGTGCGGTAGAGCCCGACGGCGCGTCCGGCCAGGTCCACCATCCGGTCCGCGCTCTCCCCGAAGTCCCGCAGGGCGGTCGTCACCGCATGCAGGGGGCCGTGAGGGTCGGGCGCGGAGTTCACAGTCCTGGAGTCTACTCGCCCACATCCAGTTGGTTTGACGGTCGAACCACCGTAGGGTTGTCCCATGCCTTCACGCGCGCCCGGTTCGGACGCCTCCGCTGCCTCACCTCTCGACGAGTACCGTTCTCCGCCGGCCCGTGCCGGACGCCGGGGGACAGCCCCCGCAGACGACCCGGCCGCGGACGGCCGGCACGCGGGCGCCGAGCCCGGCGCGCCCGCCCCGCTGACAGGTGCGAAGCGCCCGTCAGCAGGCCTGCGCACCGGCCTGGCCGTGATCCTGTCCGTCCTGTGGTTCGCGGCGATGGGCTTCGGCGGCCCGACGTTCGGCGCGATCTCCGAGGTCTCCTCCAACGACCAGGCGACCTTCCTGCCGGCGAGCGCCGAGTCCACGCTCGCCTCCGAGGAGGCCGCGAAGTTCCGTCAGGGCGAGGCCGTGCCGGCAGTCGTCGCGGGCGAGGCGGATGTCGATCCCCAAGTGGACGCCCCCGCCGTCGAAGCGCCCACCGGCGCCCTGAAGGACGTCGAGGGTGTGCAGGAGGTCGTGGGCCCGTTCCCGAGCGAGGACGGCGGGGCGCTCCAGCTCATCGCCCTCGTGGACACCTCGGACGGGGCCCCCGAGCTCGACTCCGTGGTGGATCAGCTGCGCGCCGTGCTGGCCCAGACCACCGCGGACGACCCCGCCGTGCAGGACTCCTCGCTGGCGGACACGCAGTGGCACGTGACCGGCCCGGCCGGCCTGGCCTCGGACCTGGGCGGCGCGTTCGCCGGCATCGACGGCATCCTGCTCGCCGTCGCACTGACGGTGGTGTTCGTGATCCTCGTGGTCGTGTACCGCTCGGTGCTGCTGCCGATCGTCGTGCTGCTGACCGCCATGGGTGCGTTGTGCGCCGCGATCGTGGCCGTGTACTGGATGGCCCGCTGGGACTGGATCCAGCTCAACGGCCAGTCCCAGGGCATCCTCTCGATCCTCGTGATCGGCGCCTCCACGGACTACTGCCTGCTCCTGGTGGCCCGCCACCGCGAGGAGCTGCTGGTCCGCGAGCACGTGTTCGACGCCCTCGTGGCGGCGGTCCGCGGCACCTTCGGCGCCATCACCGCCTCGGCGTCCACCGTGGCGATCGCCCTGCTCTGCCTGCTGTTCTCCGACCTGAACTCGAACCGCTCGCTCGGCCCGATCGCCGCCTCCGGCATCCTCTTCGCCTGGCTCGCCGCGCTCACCATGCTTCCGGGGATCCTCCAGCTGCTCGGCCGTGTCGCCTTCTGGCCGAACATCCCGTCACCGGCGAACGCCCGCGCCCGCAGGGAGAGGCTGGCCGCCGAGGCCAGGTCCTACCGCCAGCCGGAGGACGCCGAGGGCCGTCCGATCGCCGGCCTCGAGAACGACCATGGGATCTGGACGCGCTCGGCCGCCTTCGTGGCCCGCCATGCCCGCGCGGTCTGGATCGTCACCGCCGCCGTGCTGCTCGCCGTGGCCGCCGGCATCACCCAGCTCAACGCCTCGGGCGTCTCCCAGACCGACGTGATCCTCGGCGAGTCCGACGCGAAGGCCGGCCAGGCCGTGCTCTCGGAGCACTTCGCCGCCGGCTCCGGTTCCCCGGCGAACATCGTGGTGCCGGTGGACGAGCGCGACCGCGTACAGGAGATCCTCGAGGGCACCGACGGCGTCGCCGAGGTCCAGCTCGAGGCTGAGGGCGGCGCCCCGGCGGAGACCCCGCCGAGGGACCTGCCGCCGCTCGAGGTGGACGGCCACGTGCTGTTCTCCGTGACCCTGGCCGACCCGGCCGAGTCCCTCGACGCGCAGCAGACCATCGAGACGATCCGCACCGAGCTGCAGGGCATCCCGGGCGACACCCTCGTGGGCGGCACCGCGGCTGAGGCGCTGGACACCAACGACACCGCCCAGCGCGACCTCGTGGTCATCATCCCGCTGGTACTGGTGGTGGTGCTGCTCATCCTGATGGTGCTGCTCCGCTCCGTGCTGGCAGCCGTCCTGCTGGTGGCGGCCACCGTCATCAGCTTCGGCACCGCGATGGGAGTCTCGGCGCTCGTGTTCAACCACGTCTTCGAGTATCCGGGGGCGGACCCGACCGTGCCGCTGTACGGCTTCGTGTTCCTCGTGGCGCTCGGCGTGGACTACACGATCTTCCTCATGACTCGCACGCGCGAGGAGGCGGGCGTGGTCGGCACCCGGGCCGGAGTCCTCAAGGCGCTCACGGTCACCGGTGGCGTCATCACCTCCGCCGGCGTGGTGCTCGCGGCGACGTTCGCGGCGCTGGCCGTGATCCCGCTGATGTTCATGGTGCAGCTCGGGTTCATCGTGGCCTTCGGCGTGCTGCTGGACACCCTCGTGGTCCGCACCCTGCTGATCCCCGCGCTCGTGCGTGACATCGGCCCGAAGGTCTGGTGGCCGGCCGAGGCCGCCTGACCCGGGTCCTGCCGGGCCCTTTCCGACGACGGCCCGCGCCCACCGCGGAGAGGGTGCGGGCCGTCGTCGTCCCGCCACGGCGGGCGTGGGGCGTCGGTCAGTCGCCGAGGGTGAAGTCCACCATCAGCAGGTGGGACAGCGCCACGGAGTGACCGGAGTGGGAGTGGAAGGGCTTGCCCAGCGCGCGCAGGGCCTCCACTGTGCGGTCTGTGCGCGCCATGGCACGGCCCATGATGAAGCGACGCACCTCCGGGCGGGCGGCGGCCCGGTCGATGTCCTGCAGCCAGCGCTGGAAGCCGGCGGACAGGGGATCGTCCGGGTCGGCTGCCTCGACCGTGTCGTCGCCGTAGGCCGTGCCGGCGGCGAGCCGGTCCGAGGCGGGCAGGACGACCAGGCTCTCGAGCTCCTGCGCGGTGGGTGCCTTGCGGGCGCTGTCGTAGTCCACGTCCTTGAGCCCGGGGACCAGGGACTCCATGACGTCGAAGTAGAAGCGGCGGCGCACGTCCTGCGGGAGGGCGGTCAGCGCCCGGATGGCGTACTTCGAGTTGAGCGGCATGAACAGCGGGCGGGCCTTCGGGATGTGGCCGAAGTGGAAGCGGTTCCGGAACTCGAGGTAGTGCTGGATGCTCGGCACGACGCCCGGGGCGATCTGCTTCAGCTGCTCCTGCGTGGTGGCCATCTCCTCCTGCCAGAGGGCGAAGTCGGCGGCGGGCATCTTCCCCTCGAGCGGCTCCAGCAGGCGCAGCGGCTCGGCATGCCGGTAGTACTGCTTGATGGTGCCGCCACCGCCGCCGTGTGCATGCACCTCGAACGGGTTCTGGAACGTCGAGGACATGTAGACCGGGGTGTACACGCCGAGGCTGTTCTCCCGCCAGTGGCGGTAGGCGCGGGACCCGGAGATCAGGGTGCGGGAGGGCGGCTTGGGGCCGTTCACCGTCAGGCCGTGGGCCTCGGCGATCCCCTTCGCGACGGCCAGGTCCTCCTTCTGGTTGACGCCCGAGTGCAGCCAGAACCGGTCCGAGTCCGTGCGGAACAGGCCGGACTCGAGGAGGAACGCGAACACCGTGCGGGAGTCCACGCCGCCGCTGAGGTCCGCGGTGAAGGTGACCCGCGGGTCCGCGAGCAGGGCGCGGGTGCGCCCGCGCCAGACGTCGAGGTACTGCTGGAGCGCCGCCTCGTACTCGAGCGGCTCGAGCTCGGGGGCGCGCTCGAGCACGAGGACGCCCCCGCGGATCACCGCGACGGTGCCGACCGGCAGGAGTCGGATCTCGTCGAACGGCGTCTGGAAGGTGGACAGCTGCATGGTCAGCGTCTGGCGGAGGGCGAACGGACGGAGCCTGCCGAGCCGGGGCGTGAGCGTCATGCCCTCGGCGCGCAGGTGCTCCACCAGCCCGCTGTAGGAGGAGCCGAGCGCCCATTCGTCGCCGCTGCGGTAGAGGAAGAGACGGCCCAGACCGCTGGCGTCCGTGCCCACCTCGAAGCGGCGGCCGAAGAGCCTGCCCGCCCGGCGTGCGACCACGTAGCAGCCGTCCTCGCCGGGGCCGACGGTGCGGCCGGTGCGTGCGCGATACGCGGCCATGCCCGCGGGCCCGTGCACGTAGTCCGTGCCGACGAAGGCGTATCCCTCGAACTGCTCTGTGGGTCGCATGCGACTCGAGAGGATGAGCACGTGTCACTCCTGGGTTGCGGGTCCGATCTTCAGAAGTCTAGTCAGCACCTGTGCGCCGGCACTGCGATGGGCGCGGCAGGGCTCCGCGCGGGCGCCGCGAGCGCTTCCGCGGGAAGCCCGGGAGGGCGCCCGCGAGATGCCCGAGAGCGGGTCCGGCAGGGATGTGACGAGGATCACCAGGCGCCGGGAATGAAGTCCCCGGGGGCGGGGTTGTACTGCACGACACCAGAACATGAGTCGAGGTGACTCAGGTTTCTTGACAGGCCTTCCGCTCCGGTGGCAGGTTGAGTCCAGAACGCTCAAGGGCGGCCGGCACCGGTCGGCCGCGGTCACCTCGAGCAGCAGTCGACGAAAGGACACATGATGTCGCGAGCAGTGGGTATCGACCTGGGCACCACCAACTCCGTGGTCGCCGTCCTCGAGGGTGGCGACCCGGTCGTCATCGCGAACGCCGAGGGCGCACGCACCACCCCGTCGGTGGTCGCCTTCTCCAAGTCCGGCGAGGTGCTGGTCGGCGAGGTCGCCAAGCGCCAGGCCGTCAACAACCCGGACCGCACCCTGGCCTCGGTCAAGCGCCACATGGGCACCGACTGGACCACCGAGGTGGACGGCAAGAAGTACACGGCGCAGGAGATCTCCGCGCGCACCCTGATGAAGCTGAAGCACGACGCCGAGGAGTACCTGGGCGAGAAGGTCACCGACGCGGTGATCACCGTCCCGGCCTACTTCAACGACGCCGAGCGCCAGGCCACCAAGGAGGCCGGCGAGATCGCGGGCCTGAACGTGTCCCGCATCATCAACGAGCCGACCGCGGCCGCCCTGGCCTACGGCCTCGAGAAGGGCAAGGAGGACGAGCTCATCCTCGTCTTCGACCTCGGCGGCGGCACCTTCGACGTGTCCCTCCTCGAGGTGGGCAAGGACGAGGACGACTTCTCCACCATCCAGGTCCGCGCGACCTCCGGCGACAACCGCCTCGGCGGCGACGACTGGGACCAGCGGGTGGTGGACTGGCTGCTGCAGCAGGCCAAGGCCAAGGGCGCCGACCTGTCCAAGGACAAGATCGCCCTCCAGCGCCTCAAGGAGGCCGCCGAGCAGGCGAAGAAGGAGCTGTCCTCCGCGACCAGCACCAACATCTCCCTGCAGTACCTCTCCGTGACCCCGGAGGGCCCGGTGCACCTGGACGAGCACCTCTCCCGTGCGAAGTTCCAGGACCTCACCGCGGACCTGCTGGAGCGCACCCGCAAGCCGTTCGACGACGTGATCGCCGAGGCCGGCGTGAAGGTCGGCGACATCGACCACGTGGTCCTGGTGGGCGGCTCCACCCGCATGCCGGCCGTCACCGAGCTCGTCAAGGAGCTCACCGGCGGCAAGGAGCCGAACAAGGGCGTGAACCCGGACGAGGTCGTCGCCATCGGCGCCTCCCTGCAGGCCGGCGTGCTTGCCGGTGAGCGCAAGGACGTCCTGCTGATCGACGTGACCCCGCTGTCGCTGGGCATCGAGACCAAGGGCGGCGTGATGGCCAAGCTCATCGAGCGCAACACCGCCATCCCGACCAAGCGCTCGGAGACCTTCACCACCGCCGAGGACAACCAGCCGTCCGTGTCCATCCAGGTGTTCCAGGGCGAGCGCGAGTTCACCCGGGACAACAAGAACCTCGGCACGTTCGAGCTGACCGGCATCGCGCCGGCCCCGCGCGGCATGCCGCAGATCGAGGTCACCTTCGACATCGACGCCAACGGCATCGTCCACGTGTCCGCCAAGGACAAGGGCACCGGCACCGAGCAGTCCATGACCATCACCGGCGGCTCCTCGCTCTCCCAGGAGGACATCGACCGCATGGTCAAGGACGCCGAGGCCCACGCGGAGGAGGACAAGAAGCGCCGCGAGGCCGCCGAGCAGCGCAACCAGGCCGAGCAGTCGGCCTACGCCGTGGACAAGCTCCTCAAGGAGAACGGCGAGAAGCTCTCGGATGAGGTGAAGACCGAGGTCCAGGCCGACGTCGACGCCCTCAAGGCCGCTCTGGAGAAGCAGGACAACGACGACGAGGTCAAGGCCGCGTTCGAGAAGCTCCAGGCGTCCCAGGTCAAGATCGGCGAGGCCCTCTACGCCCAGCAGCAGGCCGACGGCGCCGCCGCCGGCGAGCAGCCGGGCGCGGACCAGGCCGACGGCGCCGACGAGGACGTCGTCGACGCCGAGGTGGTCGACGAGGACGACGAGAAGAAGGACTGATCCGGCGCGGGCCGGCCGGCGGCACCTGATGCCGACGGCCGGCCGGGACCGGTGACCTTCATCCGACGACGGCGGGCCGGCAGACCGCAGCCCGACGCTGCGGAGCCGACCCGCCGTCGTCGTCCCCGCCCCACCAGGGGCACGCAGACTTCCGGCCGCACCGGACGCGGCCGCATGAGAGGAGCCCGGCATGAGCCAGGACAAGCAGCCCGACGAGAACACCCAGCCCGAGGACGTCCGGCAGGACGGACAGGCCGCCGAGGCCGCCGACCGCGCCGCAGAGCAGACCGCCGAGCAGGAGGCCGCCGCAGCGCAGGAGGTGGACGGCGAGCAGGCCGACGGCGACGCCCTGTCCCAGGCCGAGCAGATCCTCCGGGAAGCCGGCGCGGACGCCGACGGCGCCGAGGCCGCGCCCGCCGGCTCGGACCGCGAGGCCGAGCTGGAGGAGGACCTGCGCCGTGTGCAGGCCGAATACGTGAACTACAAGCGCCGCGTGGACCGCGACCGCGACGTCGCCAAGGACCAGGGCGTCCTGAAGGCCGTGACGTCCCTCCTTCCGGTCCTGGACGATCTGGACGCCGCCCGTGCCGCCGGCGAGCTCGCCGACGGCCCGATGGCCGCGATCGCCGCGAAGCTGGACACCGTGCTGAACGGCCTCGGCCTCGAGCGCCACGACCAGGAGTCCCTGGCCGGCACCGAGTTCGACCCGGCCGTGCACGAGGCCGTGCTGCGCCAACCGAACGACGAGGTCCCGGCCGAGCACATCGTCCAGGTCTTCCGCAACGGCTATGTGCGCAACGGCCGCGTGCTGCGCGCCGCCCAGGTCATGGTCTCCGCCGGCGCGGAGTGACCTGCGCCGTGGACGTCGCGGCCGGCAGCACCGGCCGCGACGCCCACGGCACCCGTGACGCCCACGGCACCGGCGACGCCCGGCGGCGGGCGTGGCGCAGATGAACCACCACACCTGACAGAGAGGAGGCGGCGATGGCCTCGCAGGACTGGATCGACAAGGACTTCTACGCGATCCTCGGGGTGTCCAAGGACGCCTCCGAGTCGGACATCAAGAAGGCCTACCGCAAGCTCGCCCGCAAGCACCACCCGGACCAGAACCCCGGAGATGCGGAGGCCGAGCGCAAGTTCAAGGAGATCACCGAGGCGAACACGGTGCTCTCCGACCCCCAGCAGCGCCAGGAGTACGACGCCCTGCGCGCCATGGGCGGCGGTGCCCGCTTCACCGCCCCGGGCGGCGGCGGGACCGGCGGCTTCGAGGACGTGTTCGGCGACCTGTTCAACGCCGGCCGCGGCGGCACCCGCTTCTCCACCGGAGGCGGGGGCGGCCCGGACCTGTCCGACCTGTTCGGCGCCTTCACCGGCGGCGGCGCGGGCGGCTTCGGCGGCTCCCCGGGCGGCGGGTTCGGCGGCTTCGGCCAGCCGTCCCCGTCCAAGGGCGCGGACCGCACCGCCACCACCACCATCTCCTTCCGCGGCGCCATGAAGGGCACCACCGTGTCCCTGCGTGCCGCGGACGGGGAGGTCGTGGACGTGCGCATCCCGGCAGGCATCCGGGACGGCCAGAAGGTCCGTGTCCGCGGCAAGGGCTCACCCGGCGCCGCCGGCCGCGGCGACCTGATGGTCACCGTGCAGGTGCGCGAGCACCCGTTCTTCCACCGCGACGGCGACGACCTGCGCATCACCGTGCCCGTCACCTTCGCGGAGGCGGCCCTGGGGGCGACCGTGGCCGTGCCCACCCTGGACGGCGAGGTCCGTGTGAAGGTCCCCGCCGGCTCCGGCTCCGGCAAGGTGCTGCGCCTGAAGGGCCGCGGCGTGCCGGCGAAGAAGAGGACCGGCGACCTGTTCGTGGAGCTGCAGGTGGCGGTGCCCACCGACCTCTCGGACGAGGCGCGTGAGGCCGTGGAGGCCTTCGCCCGGGCCACCGAGGGCACCGACGTGCGCGCCGACCTGGCGACGAGGGCCTCCTGGTGAGCGCAGCCGACCGTGACGACGCCCGGGACCGCACCGCGAGTGCGGCCCGGGCGGCGGCGCACCGCGGCGCGGACTGGACCGCACCGGTGTTCGTGATCTCCGCCGCCGCGGAGATGACGGACATGCACCCGCAGACCCTGCGCCAGTACGACCGCCTCGGCCTGGTGGTTCCGCAGCGCCAGGGCGGCCGCCAGCGCCGCTACTCCCGTGCCGATGTGGACCGGCTGCGCACCGTGCAGGCGCTGTCCCGCGAAGGCGTGTCCCTCGAGGGGATCCGCCGGATCGTGGACCTGCAGCGGGAAGTGGAGCAGCTCCAGGACACCGTCGCAGACCTGGCCGGACAGGTGGACCGCCTGCACCAGGCCTCCCGTCTGGCCCGCGTCTTCACCGTGGGCGCCGGCGGCGACGTCTCCACCCGCTACGGCGACTCCGAGACGCGCACCCGAGAGCGTCGCACCGGCCGCACCGCCGTCCCCGCGCCCACTACGGGCACCCCGCGCCAGCGCGGTGCGGTGGTCCGCGCCCTGCCCACCGGCTACTCCCGCACCCGCCGAGTGCTCACCTGGACCCCGCCGCAGGACTGACCGTGGCCGGGCCCCTGTCCCTTCCCGACGACGGCGCCGGCACCACCGGTGCGGCCGTCGCCTCCGCCTCGGCCTCGCCGGAGCAGGGCCCGTTCTCCCCGGAGCGGCTCGCGGCCCTCCGCGATCGGCTGCGCGCCGACATGCGCCGCCGGCCCGAGCTGGGCCGCCGCGCCCGGCGAGCTCTGGACGGCGTGGTGCACGCCCTGAAGCCGGACGGGCTGGACCGCTGTCTGCCGGACCGGGTGCTGCTCGAGTACAGCCTGGACCCGAAGACCGGCCCCGTGGCGGTGGTGGCCGTGGGCGACCCCTTCACCGCCACGCACGTGACCTGGATGGTCTCCGGCATGGGCATCCGCCCCGAGACCGCCATGTGGGGCGCCGTCAACGAGGCCGGGAACCTCTGGGCCGCCCAGCGGGCCGCCGGGGCGCCGCGTCCGGCGACGATCGCCTGGTTGGGCTACCGGTCCCCGAACGCCCTGGCCACCCTGTTCGACTCGCCGGCCCGCACCGGTGCCCGCGCGCTGGCCGACCACCTGATGCGCTGCCAGGACCAGCTGCGCCGTGCCCAGCCCGGAGCTGTGCCGCAGGTGCACCTCGGGCTGGAGGCACACTCCTACGGGACGGTCGTGGCCGCGTATGCGCTCGAGCTGCTACAGCAGCGCCGCCAGGCCGGGGACGCCGTGCCCTCGGTGGACGTGCTGGTGCTCGCCGGGGCCATCGGCCTGCCGCGTCGGCTCGCCCGGGAACCGGCGCTCATGGGGATGGACCCGCTCCGTGTCTACGAGGCGTCGGCACCGCAGGACCGGCTGGCGCAGATCGGCCGGTTCAGCGGCCGACGCCTTCCCTGGTCCGGCGTGCACACCCTGCCCGTGGAGCCTCCGGCGGCCGGTGCGCAGGGCCGAGCCCGCGGTGCCGTGGAGCGGACCGCCGACGGCAGCACCCTGGACGGAGTCGCCGTGCGAGGGCACGACACCTCCCGATGGAGCCCGCAGGCCGGGGAGGACGCCCCGCGCGGCTACCGCGACCCGGGAACCATCACCCTTGCGGCCACGGCCCGCGTCACCACCGGCCTGCCGCTGCCGCGCGCCTGAGGCGGGCGGCCGGCGTCGGGAAAGGCTCAGCGGCGCACGTAGGTGAGGTCGAAGACGAGGCGGCCGGCCTTGAGGGCCTTGTTCTCGAACTGTGTGAGGGGGCGGCCCTCGAAGCGCGGAGCCCAGCCGCCGACGTGGTCCACCGGGTCCTGCGCCTCGGAGGCGACCACGGCCTCGCCCAGGCCCGCGCGGGCCGGACGCTGCCCGGCCTCGGCGTCGTCCCAGCCGGCGGGCAGGGGCTGCGCTCCCACCTCGAGCTCACGGCCCTCGCGCCGGACGCGTGTGAGCGGCGAGTCCTCGCCCGCGCGCTCGCCGGCATGGGGGTTCTCGAAGTCGGCGGCGGCGTCCATGACCGCCCGCATGTGCACGGCGTAGCCGGACCAGTCCGTGGCCAGGCGCAGCACCCCGCCCGGGCGCAGCACCCGCGCCAGACGCTCGGCCAGGGCGGTGGAGACCAGTCGTCGCTTGTGGTGGCGGGCCTTGTGCCACGGGTCCGGGAAGAAGATCCAGACCTCGTCCACGGAACCGGGCTCCATGGTGTGGTCCAGCAGCTCCGGGGCGTTGGCCTCCACCGCGCGCACGTTGGTCAGGCCCTCGCGCTCCACGAGCCCCATCAGCCCGGCGAGGCCCGGAATATACACCTCCACGGCCAGCACGTTCCAGTCCGGTCGGTCCTTCGCCCCCTGCGCAGTGGACTCGCCCTGGCCGGAGCCGATGTCCACGAGCAGCGGGGCGCTGCGGCCGAACTGTGCGTCCCAGTCCACCTGAGCGTCCCGCGCCACGGAGGTGACCGCGCGGAATCGGGGGACCTCCACGAGGACCTCGTCCGCCATGCGCTCCCACACCGCCTGCCGCGAGCGGTTCAGGCGGGAGCCGCGACGTACGAAGGACACCGGCTCGCGGCGGAACAGCTCCGGGTCCTTGTCCCGGTTGTGGTCATGGACGTGGGCGCGGTCCTCGGCGGGCACGGGGTTCTGCTCGGTCATGGGCCGATTCTCCCCGGTGCGGGCACGGTGCCGCCAACCGGAGTCCCCTCAGGGGTGCATGCCGCTGTGCACCGCGGAGCCCGGGGCGACGCCCCCGGTGATCTGGTCCACCGTGACGAAGTGGTAGCCGCGCGCCTTCAGAGTCGTGATGATCTGCGGCACGGCGTCCACGGAGGTGGAGTGCACGTCGTGCATCAGCAGGATCGCGCCCGGCCGGGCCGCGGAGGTCACGCGCTGGACGACGGTCGGGGAGTCCTTGTCCTGCCAGTCGCGGGGGTCCACGTTCCAGTTCACGGCGCCGTGGCCCAGCGAGCCCAGCACCTGCAGGACGGAGGTGTTGTAGGAGCCGTACGGCGGCCGCACCGTGGACGGGGTGACGCCCTGGGCGCGCAGCAGCGCGTCTGTGGTGGCGATCTGCCGGCGCGCCGCGTCCGCGGAGACGGCAGTCAGCTGCGGGTGGTCATAGCTGTGGTTGCCGATCTGGTGGCCGGCGGCCGCCATCTTCCGGATGACGCCGGGACGCTGCTCGATCTGACGGCCGACCGTGTAGAAGGTCGCCTTCACGTCGTGGGCGGCCAGGATGTCCAGCAGACGCGAGGTGTGGGCGCCCGGGCCGTCGTCGAAGGTCAGGGCCACGCAGGGCACGGCCGAGCAGTCCACCGGGCCCGAGGTCGGCGTCGGAGTGGGTGTGGGCGTGGGTGTGGGGGTGGGGGTCGGTGCGGAGGTGGTCGGCGTGGGGGCTGGGGCGGATGGTGTCGGTGTGGGGCGCGGGGTCGTCGGTGCGGAGGTGGTCGGCGACGGCGTCGGAGCCGGAGAGGAGGTGGTCGGCGTGGGAGTGGGGGTCGGCGCCGGCGTCAGCGTGGGCGTCGGTGCGGAGGTGGTCGGCGACGGCGAGGGGCTTGGTGTCGCCGGAGCGGTGGTCGAAGGCACCGGTGGGGCCGACGGGGACCACGTGGGCGTCGGAGTCGGGGCGTCCGTGGTGGGCGCGGCCGTGCTCGAGGGGGAACGCGTCGGCGACGCCGGGGCGGACGCGGACGTGCTCGGTGCCGCCGTGGCCGGGGCGGAAGAGGACGACAAGGCAGTGGAGGAGGGGGCCGTCGTCGCGCTTTCGGTGGAGGAGGGAGAGGAGGACGACTCCGAAGGGGAGGAGGTCCGGGAGGCCTCCCGGGCGCCGGTGGGCACTGCCGACTCCGAGGGGTCTGCCCCGCAGCCGGTCAGCACGAGGCCGGCCAGGAGGGCGGAGACGGTGAGACGGCGGAGCGGGCGGGGACGGGCGGACACGAGGACCTCTTCCAGGAGCACGTGACGACAGGCCCCTGACGGGGCACGTAGGACGGGAGGGAGCCACGCTCAGTCCTGGGTCCGGAATGGATCCATAGGCAGGGGACAGGCGCGGCATCCAAGGACCACAGCGTACGTTCGCCGGAGGTCCTCACCGGCCGGATGACGTGGCTCCGGCCGGATCGATGCCGGAACGATGCCACATCGTGACCGAATGCCGACCCGCCTGGCCCGGTCATCCGACAGCGGCCACCCGGGGTTGCTCACCCGAGACGCGGCGCAGTGGCCTCCGTGTCCGTGGCGGAGGCCTCGACGGTCCCGCTGGGCGAGGGCTCTGCGGACTGCGTCCCCTCGGTGGAGGAAGGGTTCGGGGACCTCGAGGAACCCGGAGACGTCGATGCGCTCGCGGACGGGCTCGGAGACCCCGAGGGCTTCGGGGACGTCGATGCGCTCGCGGACGGGGTCGGCGACTCGGTCTCGGTCGGCGAGGGGCTCGGGGAGGTCGGTGATTCGGATTCGGTCGGCGAGGGGCTCGGCGACTCGGATTCGGTCGGCGAGGGGTCCGGGGACGTCGATGCGCTCGAGGACGGGGTCGGCGACTCGGACTCGGTCGGCGAGGGGCTCGGGGAGGTCGGCGAGTCGGTCTCGGTCGGCGAGGGGTCCGGGGAGGGCGTCGGCGACTCGGTCTCTGTCCGCGACGGGCTCGGGGACGTCGGCGATGCGGACTGCGTCGGCGAGGTGCTGGGCGTCGGGGACGTCGAGCGCGACGGCGTCGCGGACGACTCCGACGCACTCGGCTCGGCCGGCTCCGAGCCGGTGGGACGGGAGGACGAGGACGGGGCGCCGCTCGAGGTCGGCGCCTGGGACGTCTGCGGAGCGGAGGTGGGTGCCTGGGAGGTCCGCGGTGCCGCGGTCTGCGGCGGCTGCAGCACCAGCGGCTGCGGGTTGCGCGCCGCCTGCTGTCCACGACGGCCGGCATCCGAGAGCCAGGGGCCGAGCATGTCCGCGGAGACGCGGGCGGTGAGCACGCCGGCGCCCTCCGGGGCCAGGGAGCCCTGGTCCACCTCGAGCAGCAGGCTGCCGTCCTCCAGGAACACGATGCCGTCCCAGACCCGTCGGTTCTCCGCGGCGTCCGGCTCGCGGACGGCGGCGTCGAGGCGGTCTTCGTTCACGTCCGGGTCCTCCTGCAGGCGGGAGGCGATCTCGCGGCGCAGGGCGCTCCAGCCGCTCTCGCTGAACAGGTCCTCGGGGTCGAGGACCCTGCCCTGCTGTGCGTCGTACCAGAGCACGCGCGATGCGGCGACGGCGGTGTCCTCGCGCTTCTGGGTGGAGACGATGCGGGCCGCGGCGACCGTCGGACCCACCACGGCGAGCAGCGGCTGCACGTCCAGGCGCACATCCTGGTCCGTCGCGTCACGGGAGAAGGCGTCCACGCGGGCCAGCACGGCCTCCTCCATGGCCTTCGTCCAGGTGTCCGCGTGCGGGACGGCGAACCAGGCGCCGTCGTAGTCCGGGTCGGTGCCCTTGATCGCGCGCAGGGTCGCTCCCGGCAGCATGTCCAGGTCGTGCGTCGGCACGTCCATGGTGAACGGGGCCAGGTCCATCGGGGGCAGCGTCGTCGCCTCGGTGGCGGAGGACGACGGCGACGGGGAGGAATCATCGGCCGCGTCGTCCTTCGGACCACAGGCCGTCAGTGCGAACACCGCGACGGCGACGACGGAGAGGAGAGCGCGGGAGCGACGTCGGGAAGCGGGGGAGGGCATGGGTTCACTTTCGCGGGTCGTGGGAGGTGAGCAGGGCGTCGATCTTGGCGGCCGCCTCGTCCGCGGTGCGGGGGCGGAAGTCGGGGTCTCGGCGGCGTCGGCGGTTCCGCAGCACGCGCAGGACCACCCAGACGGCCAGGACCGTGATGACGAGGACCACGACCACGTTGGAGAACAGGTCAGCATAGTCCGACACGAGATGGAAGTTCGCGCCCAGCAGGTAGCCGCCGTAGACGAGGACGGTGTTCCACACGGCCGAGCCGATCGTGGAGTAGAGGACGAACAGGCCCAGGTGCATGCGCTCGATGCCTGCCGGGATGGAGATGAGGGACCGGAACACCGGGATCAGGCGGCCCAGCAGCACGCTCCACGTGCCGTAGCGAGCGAACCAGCGCTCGGTGGCCTCGACGTCGTCGATGTCCACCAGGGGGAGCCGGTCCGCGATCCGGTACATGCGGCGACGGCCGAGGGCTGCACCGACCCCGTACAGGGCGAGTGCGCCGACCACGGAGCCGACCGTGGCCCACGCGGTGGCAGCGAGAGGGGAGAAGGCGCCGTTCGCGGCGGTGAAGCCGGCCAGCGGCAGGATCAGCTCGGAGGGGATCGGCGGGAAGAGGTTCTCGGCGAAGACGGCGAGGGCGACGCCGACGGGGCCGACGGCCTCCATGATCGCGACGACCGCATTGCCGAGCCAGCCGTAGTCAGCGGACTCGGCGGCCGCGAGCGTGGAGAGGGCGCCAGGGGTGAGGTGCATGCCTGACATTCTTGCGCACGCGCGCACGCGGGGAGAGAGGGCATGACGTGAGGGATTGCTCACCTCGGCCCGGGCGGGGTCGGGGCCACGCCGGTCAGGGGACGACTTCCGGGGTGCCCAGGACGCATCGGGGCGCGGACTTCGGTAGTGTGGCCTGCTGTAGACCCTGACGACTACAGACGTCCTCTCGCGCACCAGAGTGTGCCGCGGGAATGACTGGAAGGAAGCGATCCATGAGCATCGTCCAGATTCCCCTGCGCCTCACCTCCGGCGCGTTCATCCTCAACTCGGGCCTCAACAAGCGGAAGCTGTCCGACGAGCAGGCCGCCGGCCTCCAGCAGATGGCCGTCAAGGGCGTGCCGCAGCTGTCGAAGCTGACCCCGGCCCAGTTCAAGAACTTCCTCGTCGCCTCCGAGATCGGCACCGGCGCGGCCCTGCTGCTCCCGGTGGTCCCGGGATGGCTCGCCGGCGCCGCTCTGACCGCCTTCTCCGGCGGCCTGATGTCCATGTACCTGAACACCCCGGAGATGACCCAGGCCGACGGCGTGCGCCCGTCCCAGGAGGGCACCGCGGTGGCCAAGGACCTGTTCCTCGTCGGCGCGGGCGTGGGCATCATGGCCGACTCCGTGGCCAACCGCCCGGGCAAGCGCCGCAAGGCCGCCAAGAAGCGCGCCGCCCGCATCGACGCTGCCCGTGACGCCAAGGTGGAGGCCATCGCCGCCGCCAAGGCCGACAAGGTGGACGCCATCCACGCCGCCCGCGACGAGCAGACCGCTGCCCTGCGCGAGGCCCGCGAGGAGCTGAAGAAGCTGCGCAAGGCCGCCTGAGCCTGACGCCACTGCACGACGGGGCCCGCACCGGATCATCCGGTGCGGGCCCCGTTGCGTCAGCCGTCATGCCGTCCCGGCCGGTCAGATGTCCACCTCGGTGGGGTTGAGGACGCGGCGCAGGAAGTCCTGCGTACGCGGCTGCTGCGGGTCGGTGATGACGTCCGCGGCACGGCCTTCCTCCACCACGATGCCGCCGTCCATGAAGACCACGCGGTCCGCCACCTCGCGGGCGAAGCCCATTTCATGGGTCACCACGAGCATGGTCATGCCGTCCCTGGCCAGCTGGCGCATGATGGCGAGCACTTCGCCGACCGTCTCCGGGTCGAGGGCGGAGGTGGGCTCATCGAAGAGCATGAGCTGCGGGGCCATGGACAGGGCGCGGGCGATCGCCACACGCTGCTGCTGTCCGCCGGAGAGCTGGTCCGGATAGCGGTCCGCGAGCTCGCCGAGGCCCACACGCCGCAGCTGACGCCGGGCCACCTTCTGTGCTTCGGCCTTCCCCCGTTTGAGAACCTTGATCTGGGCGACCGTGCAGTTCTCCATCACGGTCAGATGAGGGAACAGGTTGAACTGCTGGAACACCATGCCGACGTGGCGGCGCATGGTGTCGATGTCCACGTCCGGGTCGGTCACGGTGAACTCGCCGACCTCCACCGTGCCGCTGTTCGGGGTCTCCAGCAGGTTCACGCAGCGCAGCAGCGTGGACTTGCCCGAGCCGGAAGGGCCGATGAGGCAGACGACCTCGCCGGGGGCGACGTCCAGGTCGATGCCCTTGAGCACGTGGTTCGATCCGTAGGACTTGTTCAGGTCCTTGATGGTCACGCGGGCGGCCTGGACCTGACGCAGGGAGCCGGTGGTGGGCGGGTGCGGGTCCGTGCCCGGGGTGTGTGCGGTGTTCTCGGACATCTCAGACCTTCTTCCGGGCGGACGTGGACTCGAAGCGGCGGGCCAGCAGGGACAGCGGCACGGTGATCACCAGGTACAGCACACCGGCGACCACGATCGGGGTCATGCCTGCGCCGAGCGAGGAGATGCCGTCGCGGCCGAACTTCGTGAGGTCGTACTGGAAGACCGCGAGGCCGAGCACGTAGACCAGAGACGAGTCCTTGGTCAGCAGGATGACCTCGTTGGTCAGCGGCGGCAGCACGATGCGGAACGCCTGTGGGATCACGATGGTCACCATGGCGCGCCAGGCAGGCATGCCGAGGGAGCGGGCGGCTTCCGTCTGGCCCTTCGGCACCGCCTGCAGGCCCGCACGGAGGGTCTCGGCGATGTAGGCCGACGCCACCAGGCCCAGGGCGAGGCAGACGACCAGCGGGATGGGCCAGCTCACGCCGAAGGCGAAGGGCACGCCGTAGCCGAGGGCCAGGAATACGAGCAGCGCCGGGACGCCGCGGAAGAACTCCACGTAGGCGGTGGCGATCCAGCGGTACGGGGGGAAGGCGCTCATGCGCATCAGCGCGAGGACCATGCCGCCGAGAAGACCCAGGACGAACGACGTGACCGTGTAGAAGAGCGTGTTGCCGAGGCCGACGAGGATGATGTCCGGGAACATCGCGCCCACGGCGCCGAAGTTGAAGACGTTCTCCCCGAGGGCCGTCCAGTCGACCAGGACGGCAAGGAGCACGATCGCCAGGACGAACACGCCGGCCTGGATCGCCAGCGAGATGGTCTTGCGACGGCGGGCCGCGCCCGGCTTCGGCGTCTGCTCCTGGGCGCGTTGGGGCGTGGGGGTCTGCTCTGCGGTGCTCATCTGTAGGCCTCCTGCACGTGTCCGAACCACTTGTCCTGCAGCTCAGCGACCTTGCCCTCGGTGCGCAGCTCCTGCAGTGCGCGGTCCACGGCGGAGAGCAGCTGGGCCTTCTCGGCGCCGACCGCCATCCCGAGCTGTTCGCCGGTGGGCAACTCCTCGACGATCTCGAAGCGGTCGTCGTCCTTCAGCTCGTACAGGAGCACGGACTGGTTCCCGAGGGTGGCGTCCACGTTGCCGGCCTTCAGGGCCTGCACCTGCATGCCGCCGTCCTCGTACTGGACGACGTTCAGACCCTGCTCCGTGGCGTACTCGGCGCCGGTGGTGGCGGTCTGCACGCCGACGCGTGCGTCCTCCAGGTCCTCGACGGACGTGAAGCCCCTGTCCTTGCGGGCGATGAGCACGAGGTCGTCGTCGAGGTAGGGGCTGGTGAAGGCCATGACGCGCTGACGGGCCTCGGTGATGGAGATCGAGGAGGCGTTGAGGTCGCAGCCGGTGAGCGAGGCGCCGGACTCGATCGCCTCGAAGGACGAGTCGATGACGTCGACGTCCAGCTCGAGTTTCTCGGCGACGGCGTGCACGAGCTCGATGTCGTAGCCGGTGATCTTGCCGTCCTGTTCGAACTCGAACGGCGGGTACGGGATGTCCGAGCACACGGTGAGGGTGCCGGGCTCCACCAGCTGGTAGGAGGAGGACAGGTGCTCATCGGAGCCGACCGCCTTGGAGGAGGACGTGCCTCCGATGACGGCGCAGCCCGAGAGGGCGAGCGCGCCGGTGCACAGGGAGGCGGCGGCGACGACACGGTGGTGCGTGCGTGACATGGGACTGCCTTCATCGCGACGGGACCGGAGTCCGTCGGGTCGTGGTGTGCCGGGCGCCGCGGGCTCCCCGCAGGGAGGACGACGCCCCTTGATCGCCACATCATAGATGTTGCGCATGTCACATGTCGCGTAGGGGGACGTAGAGGTCGCGGGCAGGCTCGGCCGGCGCAGGTCTCGCCCTCGAGGCAGAGCCCCGATGCCCTGGACTCGCGCCCCTGAGCCGAGGATAGTGGGCCAGGACACGGGAAGACGTCCTGGAGAGGAACCATGAAGACCTCAGTGCACCTGGCCGGCCTTCTGGCGGCCGCCGCCGTGACCCTGGCCGCCTGCTCCTCTGGGATGCCCGACCCGGACGAGGAGGCCGGCGGAGGCACGGGGGACCCCGAGGGGGCGACGACGTCCGAGTCTGCAGGGGAGTCGCCCGAGACGTCGACGTCGGCCGGGTCGGGCGGGGAAACCTCCGCGGACCGTTCGCCGGAAGGGACGGACGCTTCGGCGACCTCGCCGTCGGACGAGGAGGACGAGCCGAGTCCTTCGGGCGGTCACGACGGGCCCTCACTGGAAGCCGGTCCCAGCCTCGACGGGACGCCCTCCTCCCCGTCGTCCTCGTCGACGCTGAGCGCCGCGGGGCGCGAACAGCAGTCCCGCCTGGAGGAGATGGCCCCGAGCGTCCTGCTGGCCGAGGACCTTCCCGGAGACGTGCTCGTGGGCGAGCAGCGCCGGGCCTCCGTGGACTCGCAGTTCGAGCTGAACATGACCGTGCGCGGCGTGGAGGCCCAGGGTGAGTGCCGGCGGCTGATCACCCGGATCGACACGTTCTCCCGGCCGGGCTCTGCGGTCGGGTTCTCCCAGTACGAGGTGGACCCGGACGCCGAAGGGGCGATCGGGGAGCCGGAGGCGTTCGCCGCGGCCGTGATCACCCCGGACGAGGAGGACGTCATGGGTATGTTCGGGCAGCTGCCGGAGGTCTGCGGCGAGCTGAGCGGGCCGAACGCCACGGCGGTGTTCGAGCCGGTCGAGGGCCTGCCCGGGGCCAGCCGGCTGGTCATGGAGTCCGGTGGTGAGCGCATCGAGCTGCTCATGGGCGGGGCCTCGGACGGGGACGAGCACGTCTACACCGGATATGTCAACATCGAGACGGAGCTCGCCGAGCAGATGCTGCGCGAGCAGGTCGCCGCCTTCGAGGAGCGGAAGCGGTGACGACGCCCCGCAGGCCGCCGTCCCGTCTGGCCTCGCATCCGTATCGCTGAGGAGGACTTGCCATGATCACCGCCGGACCGCACACCGCGGCTGGCCGCAGCGCTGGACCTGCCACGGCAGGTCTCCGCGCCCGGTCCTCCCTGACGGCCCTGGCGGTCGCCGTGCTGCTCGGGGTGACGGCCTGCGGCGCCGAGGACGCCACCGAGGGGGCGGGCCCCTCGCCGGTGCAGAAGGAGGCCAGCGCAGACGCCAGCACTGCGGAGGAGCAGCAGACGCCTCAGGCCCCGGACGACATCGTGGCCACGGTGCCGGGCAACTACCGCGGCACGGACTCCACCACGCTGGCGCCTGGCGAGGCCGAGCGCGTGCTGCCGGGCATGCGTGCCGCCGTGGTGCCCGCCGCCGACCTGCCGGGCGGGCTGGTGACCGCCGAGCGCATCCAGGAGATGCCGGACGTGCCCTTCAGCCAGCCGCTGCCGCTGGAGGGTGTGGAGCCGACAGGCGAGTGCGGGGACCTCGTCCGACGCATCGACGAGGCCACGGTGCCGCACACGGTCCTGCTGCACACCGGCTACGAGGTGGACCCGGGAGCGGCCGGGGTGCTCGGGCCCGAGGCCTCCGTGGCGTCGTTCCTCGTCTACACGCCCTCCACCACGGATCTGGTGGGAGCGTACGGAGCCCTGCCCCAGACCTGCGGGACTCTCACCGGCTCCGATGGCACTGAGGTGGAGTTCTCCGCCGTGGACGGCGTACCCGGCGCCGTGCTCGTCCGGTCCTCCGGGCCCCGCGGCGAATCGGTCGTCACCCTGGGCGGTGCCTCGGCCGGCCACCGGCACCTGTCCGCGACGTTCGTGCAGGTGGAGCCCGAGGCCGCCGCGCAGATGCTGCGAGCCCAGGTGGAGGCGTTCCGCGCGGCCGAGTGAGCCGAACGGGGCGCCGTGGGTTCGCTCCTGCGCACTGTCCGGCCGCGGTGGGCCGGAACTAGGCTGGATCCACGACCATCGACCCCGTTGAGGAAGGCGGAGACGAGCCGGTATGACGAAGAAGAAGACCTCCACGACGTCGGACGCGAAGAAGTCCCGGAAGCACGTGAAGAAGCCCGAGGGCGAGGTCGTCGAGGATGTGGGCACCCGGCCGGCCGACCCGGCCGCGACCGGCCCGGTGGGCGAGGCCGCGACCTCGTTCCACGACGGCGACGTGATCGCCGCCGGTCAGGACGGCGGTGAGGACGCCGCCGTGGCGCTCGAGGCCGAGGTGACCTTCGTGCTCGCTGCGGATGCGCAGCTGCCGGACCTGTCCGCCGTGTTCGACCAGGGCGAGGTCCGCGAGCAGGCCCTGCGCGCCGTCTACCTGGACACCGCCGACCTGCTGCTGCTGCGCAACCAGGTCACCCTGCGCCGCCGCGAGGGCGGCACGGACGACGGCTGGCACCTGAAGCTGCCGGCCGACGCCGACCGTCTCGAGGTCCGCACCGGCCTCGGTTCCGGCGCCGGCCGCTGGGCCGTCCCGGAGACGCACCTGCAGGCGCTCGCCGAACATCTCGGTGCCGACTGGCACTCCGTGCCGGAGGCCGAGCGCGGTCTCATGCCGGTGGCCGTGCTGTCCACGCAGCGCACTGAGGTGGACCTGCTGGACGCCTCGGGCGCCGTCGTCGCGACCCTCTGCGACGACCGCGTGGAGGCGTCCCCGTCCGGCCGTGCCTGGCGGGAGCTCGAGGTGGAGCTGATGCCGGGCGCCGCCCCGGAGCTGCTGGACCTGACCGTCATGCACCTGGCCGCGCAGGGCGTGGAGCCGGCGGGCTCGCCGTCCAAGCTCGGCCGTGCCCTGGAGAAGTCGCTCAAGCGACAGGCCAAGGGCAAGGGCCCGAAGAAGAAGGACCCGGCAGGCACCCTGGTGATGGCCTATGTGGCCGAGCAGGCCGCCGTGATCCGCGCCCGCGAGGCCGGCGTGGCCGCCGACGCCCCGGAGGCCGTGCACAAGTCCCGTGTGGCCATCCGCCGCCTGCGCAGCACCCTGCGCACCTTCGGTGCCCTCTTCGACGGCGAGCAGGCCGAGGCCCTGCGCAAGGAGCTCGGCTGGTACGCCCGCCGCCTGGGCGATCCGCGCGACGCGGAGGTGGTCTCGGCCCGCATCCTGGCCGACTTGGACACCGTCCCCCGCGCCGACTCCGACGGCCCGGTGAAGACCCGGGCCGCCGAGGAGCTCGGCCGCCGCCACGCTCAGGCGCACGCCCAGCTGGTGAAGGCGCAGGCCTCGCCGCGCTACGCCCGCCTGATGGACACCCTCACCGAGTTCGTGGCCGCCCCGCCGCTGGTCGGCGAGCACGGACGCAAGGGCAAGAAGGTCCTGCCGCAGATGGTGGCCGACGCCGTCGCGCTGACGGCCGAGACCGCGCAGCAGGCGCGGGACGCGGAGACCGCGCAGGAGCGCCTGACGCTGCTCCATGAGACCCGCAAGCGGGCCAAGGCGGTCCGCTACGCGTTCGAGGCGACGGCTCCGGCGTTCGGTGAGACCGCAGCCGCCCGTGCCGCCGACTGGGAGCAGGTCACCGAGGCCCTGGGGGCGGTCCAGGACCTCGAGGTCGTGCTGCCCGCCCTCCGTCACGTCCGTGACGCCGCCGTCGCGGCGGGGGAGTCCTCGTACACCTACGGCTGGCTGGCCGGTCGCCTCGGGCAGGTCCAGGCCGAGGCCGAGGCACAGGCCCTGCCCGCCCTCGAGGCCGCCCTGCGTCACGCCGAGGTCAAGCCGAAGGACCTCCTGGACGACTGATCCCCGGTGCCGTCTCAGAACGAGGGCCCCGACACCACGACGGTGTCGGGGCCCTCGTGCACCGGGTCAGGGCCGGCGTGGGCCGACGGCCTCTCCGCCGGCCGAGTCGGAGGACGGGGTGCCGGCCGGGTCGGAGGACGGGGTCTCCGGATCCGGGACGTCGTCCGGATCGAGCTGAGCGTGGAAGGGGCGGCCGGTGGACAGGTCGGCGGCCGTCCTGCCGGCCCGCGGCTCCACGGCGAAGAGGGAACCGGACTCGGTGAGCAGCCGGGTGCGGGGCACCACGGCGGGCTCCCCGGTGCGGGCGGACTTGGAGACGATCCGGCCGACGCGCTGCTGACGCTGCTCCATCTGCTCGAGGTCCTTCAGGACCGCGGTGTGGCGGCTGGCCAGCTGGATCTCGTCCGCCGCATCCAACCCCACGGCGAGTTGGCGGGCGCGCAGCATCTCCGCGTCGAAGGCGGCGCCGGCGAGCAGGACGATCACCGTGACCCAGGCGAGCATGAGGATGCCGATGGCAGAGGTGATCCATCCGACCAGCTGCGTCTGGGACAGGTTGGCCGTCACCCAGCCGAGCAGCGCCGTGGCTCCGAACAGCAGCAGCACGGAGGCCACGGCACCGTGCGAGAAGGCCCGGTAGCGCGGCTGCCGCACGTTGGGGCCGAGCTGGTAGGCCGCGGACACCACGACCATGATGATCGCCAGGATCACCGGCCACTTGGCCAGGTTCCACAGGTCCACGGCCTCCTGCGTCAGGCCGACCTTGCGCCCGATCCGTGCGGACAGGTCGCCGCCCAGCACCACCAGCAGGAGCACGACGACGGTCCCGGCCGTGAGCGCGAGGGTCTCCACGAAGACGGCCAGGCGGAAGGCGGGGAACCTGCGTCCCTCGCGGGTGTCGTGGATACGGTGCATCGCCCGGTGGAACGCGCCCACCGCACCCGAGGCGGAGAACAGGGCGCCGAGCGTGCCGAGCACGACGGCGGTGGTGCCCGTGGCCTGGCCCCCGAGGGCGAGGATCGTGGACTCCACGGCGCCGACGGACAGGGCGGGCCAGATCTCGGTGATGAGCCCGGCGGCGGTGGCGATGGTCTCGTCCTGCAGGCCGAGCAGGGACACGGTGGACACCAGGGCCACCATGGTGGGGAGCAGGGCGAGCGCCGCGAAGAACGTCATCGCGGCGGCCACGTCCCACACCTGGATCTCCAGCAGCTTGTAGCCGGTCCGGCGCAGCACGTACAGCAGGCTCACCCGCGGCCGCTGGTAGGTGCGGCGCGGGCGCACACGACGGCTGCGGCGCTGGGATCCGGTCACGGTCTCCACGGTAGTGCCACCACGGCCCTGCGGTGGCAGGCTGGTCGCATGCAGGCGCCGATGAGCACCGCCTGCCACGGTGCCCTCGCCGCCTGAGGCCGTCCCGGCCGGACCTCGCTCGGGACCGCCGAGCCCCCACGAGCACGGCGCCAGGGACGCCGAGAGGCGGAGGCGGGCGGCCGTCGTCGTCAAGCCCCGGACCCGGAATAGAACCGCACCCCGCAGAGTTGAGCTGAACAGACTCAAGTTTCCCGGTCGGCAGAGGAGGCCACCCATGAACCAGACCCCGCAGTTCACCACCAAGAGCCAGGAGGCGCTCTCGGCCGCGGCCATGAACGCGTCCACGGCGAACAACCCGACCATCGAGCCGGCCCACCTGCTCAAGGCCCTGATGGACCAGCGCGACTCCGTGGCGGTCGGCGTGCTGAAGGCTGCCGGCGTGGACCCGGACGTGGTGTCCTCCGCCGCGTCCTCGGCCATCTACGCGCTGCCCAAGGTGTCCGGTGCGGCCGTCGCCGAGGCGAAGCTGTCCCCGGCCGCCGGCAACGTCGTGCGTGCCGCCCAGCAGCAGGCCTCCGGCTTCGGGGACACCTACGTCTCCACCGAGCACCTGCTCCTCGGACTGGCTGCGGACACCGGCGAGGCCGGCGCCGCGCTGCGCAACGCCGGCGCCACCGTGGAGGCCCTGCGCGCCGCCTTCACCCAGGTGCGCGGCGACTCGAAGGTGACCACCCCGGACCCGGAGGCCACCTTCCAGTCCCTGGAGAAGTTCGGCACCGATCTCACCGCCGTGGCGCGCTCCGGCAAGCTGGACCCGGTCATCGGCCGCGATGCGGAGATCCGCCGCGTGGTCCAGGTGCTGTCTCGCCGCACCAAGAACAATCCGGTGCTCATCGGCGAGCCGGGCGTCGGCAAGACCGCCGTGGTGGAGGGCCTGGCCCAGCGCATGGTGGCCGGGGACGTTCCGGAGTCCCTGCGCGGCAAGACCCTGATCAGCCTGGATTTGGGGGCGATGATCGCCGGCGCGAAGTACCGCGGGGAGTTCGAGGAGCGCCTGAAGGCCGTGCTCGAGGAGATCAAGGCGGCCGACGGGCAGATCGTCACGTTCATCGACGAGATCCACACCGTGGTCGGCGCCGGCGCCTCCGAGGGCGCCATGGACGCAGGCAACATGCTCAAGCCCATGCTGGCCCGCGGCGAGCTGCGCCTGATCGGTGCGACCACCCTGGACGAGTACCGCGAGAACATCGAGAAGGACCCGGCCCTGGAGCGCCGCTTCCAGCAGGTCTACGTGGGCGAGCCCTCCGTGGACGACACCATTGCGATCCTCCGCGGCCTGAAGGAGCGCTACGAGGCGCACCACAAGGTGGAGATCGCGGACTCGGCGCTGGTGGCGGCCGCCGCGCTGTCCGACCGGTACATCACCGGCCGTCAGCTGCCGGACAAGGCCATCGACCTCGTGGACGAGGCCGCCTCGCGGCTGCGCATGGAGATCGACTCCGCCCCGGAGGAGATCGACGTGCTGCGCCGCCAGGTGGACCGCATCACCATGGAGGAGCTGGCCCTGGAGGGTGAGACCGACCCCGCCTCGGTGGAGCGCCTGGCCGGCCTGCGGGCCGAGAAGGCGGACAAGGAGGAGGAGCTCCGCGCCCTCACCGCGCGGTGGGAGCAGGAGAAGGCCTCGCTGAACGAGGCCGGTGACCTGCGCGTGAAGCTCGACGAGCTGCGCTCGCAGGCCGAGAAGGCCCAGCGCGAGGGCGACCTCGCCGAGGCCTCCCGCCTGCTCTACGGCGAGATCCCGGCCCTGGAGAAGGAGCTGGCCGCCGCGGACGAGGCGGAGAAGGCCGTGGACGACGAGCACCTGATGGTCTCCGAGAACGTCACCGCGGACGACATCGCCGAGGTCATCTCCGCCTGGACCGGTATCCCCGCCGGGCGCATGATGGCCTCCGAGTCCGAGAAGCTGCTCACCATGGAGGACCACCTCGGGCAGCGGCTGATCGGGCAGTCTGCGGCGGTCACCGCCGTCTCGGACGCGGTGCGCCGCGCCCGTGCCGGGGTGTCCGACCCGAACCGGCCCACCGGCTCCTTCCTGTTCCTCGGCCCCACGGGCGTGGGCAAGACCGAGCTGGCGAAGTCCTTGGCGGACTTCCTGTTCGACGACGACCGCGCCATGGTCCGCATCGACATGTCCGAGTACGCGGAGAAGCACTCCGTCTCCCGTCTGGTCGGCGCCCCTCCGGGCTATGTCGGCTACGACGAGGGCGGTCAGCTGACCGAGGCCGTGCGACGCCGTCCGTACTCGGTGGTGCTGCTGGACGAGGTGGAGAAGGCCCACCCGGAGGTCTTCGACATCCTGCTGCAGGTGCTCGACGACGGCCGGCTCACCGACGGCCAGGGACGCACCGTGGACTTCCGCAACGTCATCCTCATCCTCACCTCGAACTTGGGCAGCCAGTTCCTGGTGGACCCGACCCTGGACGAGGCCGCCAAGCACGAGTCCGTGATGTCCGTGGTGCGGGCGGCGTTCAAGCCCGAGTTCCTGAACCGCCTGGACGAGGTGGTCCAGTTCGAGGCCCTGACGCTGGACGAGCTGACGAGAATCGTGGACCTGCAGGTGGCGGAGATGCAGTCCCGGCTGGCCGAGCGCCGCCTCACCCTCGAGGTGTCCGAGGCCGCCGAGCAGTGGCTGGCAGAGACCGGCTTCGACCCGGCCTACGGCGCCCGCCCGCTGCGCCGCCTGGTGCAGCGTGAGATCGGCGACCGCCTGGCCCGCGGCATCCTCGCCGGGGAGATCGCGGACGGGGACACCGTGTCCGTGGACCGTGTGGACGGCGAGGACGGCCTCACCGTGGCCCGGAAGGGCTGACCCGGGCCGGCGCTGTGCGCCGAACCAGAGACTTCGGCCCCTTCAGGGTGGTCTGAAGGGGCCGATTCTTCTGGTTCGGCGATGGTCCGGCTCGCCAGATCTTCTGGTTCGGCGATGGTCCGGCTCGGCGATGGTCCGGGTTAGCCCACCACGCCCATGCGTGTCAGGATCCCGTGGGTGAGCAGGCCGCCGACCGTGGTGTAGAGCACGATCGCCACGGTCTGCCAGACCATCACGTAGCCGCGGCTGGCGCCGAAGGACACCATGGCCGGAGCCGCGACGTGACCGGGGACGAACACCCACGGGCCGATCAGGGACAGCCCCGGCACGCCCCAGCGCTCGAAACGCTCACGCAGCAGGGCGCGGCCGGCCGACTCGGGGGCCCGGTCGCGGCCGGCCGACTCCGGCGTCCAGCCGCCGTCGGCCGTGGCGGGGGCCCGGTCGCCGCGTCGGGCGGCACGGCGGCCCATGAGCGCGCCGCGGGCTCCGTGGGCCGCATAGACGAGCAGCGCCACCACCAAGAAGTTCCCGACGATGCCCACCGGGACGGCGAGCCACGGGCTGATTCCGGCGAGCACGCCGATGATCGCCGCGCCCTCGCCCTCCACGAACGGGATGAAGGAGACGAGGAAGACCCCCACGCCCTGCAGCGCCTCCGGCAGTCCCATCACGAACTCGCGTGCGGTGCCCATCAGATCCATCGTGACCACGTTCCTCTCCAGTGCTTTCGTTCGGGAAACCGTCGAGTTCCCCGGCGTCTTCGTTCGGGATCCGGTCGGGTTCCCGAGCTCTGACTCCAGCCTTCCGGCCCCCGTCGGAACCCAGAAGTGCGGTGCGGTCACCTCCTGCCGGGCACTTCCGCACGGCGGGTCATGACAGTTGTCACGCCCGTAGGGTGAGGTCCATGAGGATCGAGGGGAACCACGACGACGGCCGCTCGGCCCCGCCTGCCGCCGCACCGGGGCGCCGCCCCACCGGCGCCGTGCCCACGGCGTCCGCCGCGGGCCCCGGGGCCTCGGGCTTCGGCCCCCTCACGGGGGACCTCGCCGGTGCGTGGTGGTACACCTGGACGGGCCTGCTGTTCGGCGTCCTGGTGATCGCGGGCTATTCCGCGTTCGGACCGCTGACCCGCCTGCAGGGGCACATGGATGCCGGGCGCACAGGGCAGGCGGTCGTGCTGGCGGTCCTGTTGCTGCTCCACGTCCTCGGGGTGGTCGGCCAGCTGCATGTGGCCCGGCTCTTCCAGGCCCCGCCGCCCGGGGACGCGGAGGGGCCGGTGGTCGGTCAGCGGGATCTTGCCTGGCTGTTCGGCCCCACCGTCCCGCTCGCGCTCGCCGGCGCGGTCCTGCCGGCGCTCGGGCTCAGGGAGTTGGGCACGTGGTGGGCGCTGCCTCTGTGGCTGTCCTGCCTGCTGCTGTCCCTGCTGGTGCACCCGCGCCGGCGTCGCCCTGTCTTCTGGGGCGGCCTTGCTGCCTCGCTCATCCTCGGCGCTGCGGCGGTCCTCCAGGACCCCGCGGGACCGATCGACACGGCCGGCGGCTTCCTGCTCTGGGCTGTGCTCACCGGCGTGATGATCGTTCCCGCGGTCTGGTTCTGGCGCGTCATGCAGCGCCTCGAGCATGCCCGCCTGCAGGCAGCGGACCTCGCCGTCACCCGGGAGCGGCTGCGCTTCGCCTCCGACCTCCACGACGTGCAGGGCCACCACCTGCAGGTCATCGCCCTCAAGGCCGAGCTCGCCGAGCGGCTGCTGGCCAAGGGGCGCACGGAGGACGCGGGCGCCCAGCTGCACGAGGTCCGCGAACAGGCCCGTGAAGCCCTGGCCGAGACCCGCGCCCTCGTCCGTGACCTGCGCGAGGTCTCCGCCGAACGCGAGCTCGCCAACGCCCGGGACGTGCTCACCGCCGCCGGCACCCACGCCGACGTCCACGTGGACCCGTCCCTCGGGCCGCTCGGTCCGGCCGCCGGGCGCCTGGTCGGCCTGGCCGCCCGTGAAGCCACCACGAACATCCTGCGTCACGCCCACGCCGAGCACGCCCGCCTCGAGCTCACGGCCGTCCCCACGGACGCCTTCCGCCTCCGCCTGGTCGTGACCAACGACGGCGCTCCTGCCGTCGGGGCCGGCGACCCCATCGATCCGGCGACGTCGCCCCGGCCGGGTGAGCGGCCGTCGTCGTCCGCCGCGGCCGACGGACGCCGCGGGTGGGGCACCGGGCTGGCGGGCCTGGCCGAGCGTGCCGAGGCCGCCGGCGGCACCCTGTCCGCCGTCCACGAGGGTGAGATGTTCACCCTCACACTCACCGTTCCCCGCTCTGCCGAAGAGGAGACCGCATGACCGGCCCGACCGCTCCGATCCGTGTGCTCGTCGCCGACGACGAGGTGCTCATCCGCGGTGCCGTCGAGGCGCTGCTGGCCCTGGAGGAGGACGTGGAGGTGCTCCCGGGCGTCTCCGACGGCACCGCGGCCGTGGCCGCTGCGCAGGAGCACCGTCCAGACGTCTGCCTGCTGGACCTGGAGATGCCCGGCCTGGACGGTGTGGAGGCGGCCCAGCAGATCCTGCGGTCTGTCCCCACGAAGGTCGTGATCTTCACCCGGCACGCCCGCCCCGGTGTGCTGCGCCGAGCGCTGGCGGAGAAGGTCTCCGGGTTCGTGCCGAAGTCCACGCCCGCCGAGGAGCTCGCGGACGTGCTGCGGCAGGTGGCCTCCGGAAGGCGCTACGTGGATCCGGAGATCGCAGCGTCGGCCCTGACCGGTGAGCAGTCGCCCCTGACCGAGCGGGAGCTGGACGTGCTGCGCGTCGGCCGGACCGCCCACCGGGTGGAGGAGATCGCACAGGCGCTGCACCTGGCACCCGGGACGGTGCGCAACCACCTCTCCAACGCCATGGCCAAGCTCGGCGTCCGCACCCGCCAGGAGGCCTCGCAGCGCGCCTGGGAGGAGGGCTGGATCTGAGGTACGGCAGCCGACGCTGCGCCGAGCCAGAGACTTCGGCCCCTTCAGGGTGATCTGAAAGGGCCGGATCTTCTGGCTCGGCGCCACTGGACCACGACGACGGCCCCGCATCTTCCGAGGGAAGATGCGGGGCCGCTCGCCGTCCGGGCCGGAAGGGCCCGCCGGACGGGTGCCTCACGCTCGGTGCGCGGAGCCGGGGCGTGAGGGCGGGAGGCGGCGCCCGGGCGCGGAGCCGGGGCGTGGAAGGCGGGGCGCGGAGCCGGGCGCGGAGAGTGGAAGGCGGCGGGAGGCGGCGGACGGTCGGACGATGTTCGACATCCCGTCGTGGCGGGCGGTCCGGCCCGTCCGCCCGTGGCTGACAGGCCGCAGGCCAGGGCTGTTCCTGGTACCCTGGTCCGCACGAACCATTTTGACCAGTGAGAACCTCGGCGGGCCCCTGTTGTGCCATCAGTCCCGAGGGCAGAGAGATGCGAAGGGGGTCACGCTCATGGGGCGCGGCCGTCAGAAGGCAAAGGCCACGAAGCAGGCGCGAGAGATGAAGTACTTCTCGCCTGGGACAGACCTCTCCGCACTGGAGCGAGAGCTTACCGGCAAGCGTCATCACGCTGACACGGATGAGATGGAGTACGAGGATCCGTACGCGGACCTGTACGACGACGAGGATGACGAGGACGGCGACGACGCTCGCTGATGTCCTCCGCGCATCCCGGACTCGACGGGCACCGGGCCGCACTGCGCTCGATCGCCCGCGTGGTCGATGAGACCGCACCGCTGCAAGACCCTGGGGAAGCCTCCCGGGGTCTTCTGGCGTTGCTGCGGGAGCGCCGGCCGCTGATCATCACCGGTGCCGGCGTCTCCACGGACTCCGGCATCCCGGACTACCGCGGCCCTGCAGGCTCCCTGCGCCGGCACCGGCCGATGACCTACCAGGAGTTCTCCGGCGATCCTGTGGCCCGTCACCGCTACTGGGCGCGCTCCTATGTGGGGTGGCGCGAGATGGACGGCGCGAAGCCGAACCCGGCGCATCGGATCCTGGGGGAGTGGACGGCCCGCGGGCTCACCGCCGGGATCGTCACCCAGAACGTGGACGGGCTCCATGCCGCCGCCGGGGCCGAGGTCGGCCTGCCGCCGGAGCGGCTGATCACGCTGCACGGAGACCTGGCGCGCGTGGTGTGCCTGCGCTGCGGCGCCCTGGAGGACCGCCGCGCCATGGATGCACGGCTCGAGGCCGCCAACCCCGGCTACCTCGAGGCCGTGGCCATCGACCCTGACGCCGTGAACCCGGACGGCGACGTCACCCTGGACGACCACTGGGTGGAGCGGTTCCGCATGGTCGGCTGCCTGTCCTGCGGCTCGGACAAGTTGAAGCCGGACGTCGTCTACTTCGGCGAGAACATCCCGCGTGAGCGCCGCGAAGCGGCAGAGGCGCTGCTCGAGGACGCCGGCTCCGTGCTGGCGGTCGGCTCCTCTCTGGCGGTGATGAGCGGCTTCAAGTTCGTGCTGATGGCCGAGCGCCGCGGTCTGCCCGTGGGGCTGGTGAACCTCGGCCCCACCCGCGCCGACCCCAAGGCGCAGTGGCGCTGGCGCGCTCCCGTGGCCGAGGCGCTGACGTGGCTGGACGAACGCCTCTGACCCCCTGACGCTTTCGTTCGGGAAACCGTCGGGTCCCGGGACGCTTTCGTTCGGGAAACGGTCGAGTCAGGCCGGCTCTCGATCCCGTCTCTTCTCGCGCTCAGCGTCCTCGGTCCGCCCTCTCCGTCCGAGGTCTCCGCCCGGTGCCGTCCTCTCCTGCACAGCCTGTCCTTTCCCCCACATTCACCAGGATCCGCCCCGTGAACACCGCGGACACCCCAGGCTCGATGCATGGACTCGCTGCTCCGCCCCGGACCGAACCCCGCTCCGCTGCCGCCGCTGCTGCAGGGCCGCATCCTGACACCCCAGGACCTGCGCGACCACGGCCTCTCCGACCAGCGCCTGCGCCGATCAGACCTGCGCAGCGTCACCCACGGCGCCCACCGGAGCCGTCACGATCCCGTCACCGCATGGTCCGCCCTGGGCTACCCAGAGCCGCCGGTGCCCTACCCGCCGGAGGAGGCAGCCGTCGTCGTGAAGCGGGCGCGGGCGGTGGCCTCGCACCTGAGCGCACTCCGACTCCACGGGCTGCCGGTGCCGCCGTGGTTGCGGGACGACGGGCGGCTCCACGTGTCCCGACCCCATCGGAAGGGTGCGGCGGTGCGGCGCGGGGTCGCCTCCCACGCACGCACGGTGCCGCCCGAGGACGTCGTGCTGGTCCACGGCGTCCCCGTGACGTCCCTGGAGCGGACGTGGGCGGACTTGGCGTCGCTGTTGCCGACCGGGATGGTCGATCCTCTGGTGGTGGCAGGGGACGCGGCGGTGAGGCGGCCGTGGTCGCCCGGGGGGAGGACGGAGCCGCGGACCACGGTGGCGCGGCTGCGGGACGCCCTTCGTCGGGCGGGACGGTTCAAGGGTGTGCGGGCGGCGCGTGAGGCACTGGAGCTGATCCGCGTCGGTGCGGATTCGCCGCCGGAGACGCAGATGCGGCTGGCGATCGTCCACGCAGGTCTGCCGGAGCCGGAGTTGCAGCTGGTCCTGGATCCGCGCCTGCCCGTCAGCCCGGACGCGGACATGGGATACCGGCGCTGGCGGCTGGTGCTGCACTACGACGGCGGCCACCATGATGACCCCGCCCAGCGGCAGCGGGACCAGTGGCGCAATGAGGGGTGGGCCCGTGCGGGCTGGGCTCAGATCTGGGCGGGTCTCGACGACGGCCGGGACGACTACCAGCGGGTCGTCGCCGAGATCAGGGCGCATCGGGACGGCTTGCGCGGGCGCGAGTTCGCCGTGGAGTGAGGCTCCTCCAGGGGGCGGACGGCGGCCTGTCGGCGGCCTGGGGCCGCCCCACGTGCCCGGGCCCCATGTGCCCGGGTCCATGCGCCCGGGCCCCACGTGCCCGGGCCCGCGGCCGGGCCCAGCTCCGGCCGCAGACACGACGAGTCCCGGGACCCGACCGTTTCCCGAACGAAAGCGTCCCGGGACTCGACGGTTTCCCGAACGAAAGTGATCCGGGGACTCAGTCGGCGTAGTCGCCGGTCAGCAGCACCGCCCCGCCGTCCACGCCCTTGGCGCCCTGGACGAAGTCCTCGCCGGCGCCGGCGGCGGCGTCGGTGACCTCGCCGACGCTGCCCATGGCCCAGGCGTCCATGCCGGCACCGGAGAGCTGGGTGATCGCCGTCTCCGCGGCCTCCGGGGCCACCACGGCCACCATGCCGACGCCGAGGTTCAGGGTGCGCTCCAGGTCGGCCTGCGGCACGCGGCCCAGGTCCCCGACCAGCCGGAAGATCGCGGGCAGGGACCAGGTGCCGCGGTCCACGGTGGCCATCAGGCCCTGCGGCAGCACACGGGCCAGGTTCGCGGCCAGGCCGCCGCCGGTCACGTGGGAGAAGCCGCGGACCGGCAGGTCCTCGCCGCCGGCCTTCCCGTTCAGGGACTCCACCAGCTCCAGGCAGGCGCCGGTGTAGATGCGGGTGGGCTCGAGCAGCTCCTCGCCGAGGGTGCGGCCGAGCTCGTCCACGTGGCGGTCCAGGTTCCAGCCGGCGGCGTTCACCACGCGGCGGACCAGGGAGTAGCCGTTGGAGTGGATGCCGGAGGAGGACATGCCGATCACCACGTCCCCGGGCCGCACGCGTTCGGCGCCGAGGACCATGTCCGCCTCGACCACCCCCGTCGCCGCCCCGGCCACGTCGTACTCGTCCACGCCCAGCAGGCCCGGGTGCTCGGCGGTCTCTCCGCCGATCAGGGCGGTGCCGGCCATGCGGCAGCCCTCGGCCACACCGCGCACGATGTCCGCGATGCGCTCCGGGACCACCTTGCCGCAGGCGATGTAGTCGGTCATGAACAGGGGCTTGGCGCCGACCACCACGATGTCGTCCACGACCATGCCGACCAGGTCCTGGCCGATGGTGTCGTGCTTGTCCAGGGTCTGCGCGATCGCCACCTTGGTGCCCACGCCGTCCGTGGAGGTGGTCAGCAGCGGCTTGCGGTACTGCAGCAGCGCGGAAGCGTCCCACATGCCGGCGAACCCGCCGATGCCGCCGAGGACCTCGGGGGTGTGGGTGGCCTTCACGGCGTCCTTCATCAGCTCCACGGCGCGGTCCCCGGCCTCCACGTCCACGCCGGCGGTGGCGTAGGTGATGGGGGCGTCGGTGTGCGGGGTGTTCTGCTCGGTCACAGCGCGGTCCTGTCCGTCTCGGTGGTCATGGCTTCCATCTCGGCGTCCGGCCCGGGCTCGCACCCGGTCTTCCCGACGACGGCACTCGCGTCGGTCGGCTCGCTCGCCGGGGTCGTGCTCCCGCCCTCCAACAGGGACTTGCCGCGCTCGGACTCGTCCGGAAGCTCGATGGGGTACTGCCCGGTGAAGCACGCGGTGCAGAGTCGCTCACGCTGCTGCCCGGTGGCGGCGATCATGCCGTCCTCGCTGATGTAGGCCAGCGAGTCCGCACCGATGGAGGCAGCGATCTCCTCCTCCACGGCGCCGTTGGCGATGAGCTCGGCGCGGGTGGCGAAGTCGATGCCGTAGAAGCACGGCCACTTCACGGGCGGGGAGGAGATCTTCACATGCACCTCGGCGGCGCCGGCCTCCTTGAGCATGCGGACGATGGCGCGCTGGGTGTTGCCGCGGACGATCGAGTCGTCCACCACGACCACGCGCTTGCCGGCCACCACGTGCTGCTGCACGTTGAGCTTCAGGCGCAGGCCCAGCTGGCGGAGGGTGTCCGAGGGCTGGATGAAGGTGCGGCCCACGTAGGCGTTCTTCACGAAGCCCTGGCCGAAGGGGATGCCGGAGCCTTCGGCGTAGCCGACGGCCGCGGGCGTGCCGGACTCGGGGACGGGGATGACGATGTCCGCCTCCACCGGCTGCTCCTTGGCGAGCTGGCGGCCCATCTCCACACGGGACTCGTAGACGGACCGGCCGTTGATGGCGGCGTCCGGGCGGGCGAGGTAGACGTATTCGAACACGCAGCCGGCCGGCCGGGCCTCGGCGAAGCGGCGGGAGCGGACGCCGTCCTCGTCGATGGCGATGAACTCGCCGGGCTCGACCTCGCGGATGAAGGAGGCGCCCACGGTCGCCAGTGCGGACTGCTCGGAGGCGACCACCCAGCCGCGCTGCAGACGGCCGAGCACGAGCGGGCGCACCCCCTGCGGATCGCGGGCGGCGTAGAGGGTGTGCTCGTCCATGAACACGAAGCAGAAGGCGCCGCGGATGGTGGGCAGCAGGTCCAGGGCGGTGTCCTCGACGCTGCGGCCCTCCTCGCCGTGCAGCAGGGAGGTCACCAGGGCGGTGTCCGTGGTGTTGCCCTGCTTCAGCTCGCCGGAGCGCAGGCGTTCGGGCATTTGCTGCACGCGGCGGTAGAGCTCGGCGGAGTTCACGAGGTTGCCGTTGTGGGCCAGGGCCACCGTGGCGCCATCCGCGGTGGAGCCGAGGGTGGGCTGCGCGTTGGCCCACTTGTTGGCGCCGGTGGTGGAGTAGCGGCAGTGACCCACGGCCATGTGGCCGGTCAGGGAGTTCAGGGTGGACTCGTCGAACACCTGGGAGACCAGGCCGATGTCCTTGTAGACGGCCAGGCGCTGGCCGTTGGAGACCGCGATGCCCGCGGACTCCTGGCCCCGGTGCTGCAACGCGTACAGGCCGTAGTAGGCCAGCTTGGCCACCTCTTCGCCCGGAGCCCACACGCCGAAGACGCCGCAGTGGTCCTGGGGGCCTTGGTCCTGGGGGTCGAGGGCGGCGGTCAGCAGGCCGTCTCCGCGGCGGGGACGGGGGATGGGCAGGGAGGTCATGCTCACTGCACGGTGTCCTTTCGGGTGTCCGGGGCCGCGGCCTGCAGGCCGTCCTCGGGGGCGGTGGACTCGGTGTCGGCGGTGGCGGAGGAGATGCCCCACCGCTCGTTGTACTCCTGGACCTCTCCGCGGTGCAGGCGCACGTCGGCGGCAGCGGGGTCGTCGGTGGACTCGAGCACGTACGTGGCGGTCGTCTTGCGGGAACGGCGGTCCATCAGGAGCCAGACGAGGGATGCGAGCAGTGCTCCGACCAGACCGAACACGATCACGCCGATGCCCATGGTGGAGCCGAACTCCAGCGGCACCCCGGTGAACGGGTCGGTCGGCGGGGTGTCCCCGCTGTGCACGACGGCAGCCACCACGCCGCCGACGATCGCACCCACCAGCACACCGAGGGCCAGGAAGACGCCCAGGCGCGGGGCGCGCCGCATGGCATAGGTCGACCGGGCGGGGGTGTGGCCGTCAGTGGAGGTCATGCAGGCAAGTCTAACGAGGATCGGGCGGCCGCCAGGCCGACGTGAGCGGCCGCCGTCGGGACCGGGAGGAGGGGCGGTGCCGCTCAGCTGCGCAGGGCGTCGGCCGGGCGCTGACGGCTGGCCACCCACGCCGGGTACAGGGCGCTGACGATGCCCGCGGCTACCCCTAGCGCCAGCGCCGCGGGGACAGCGGTCGGCGGGAGCACGGCGGTCCAGCCGCGGGAGGCGGACACGGCCAGGACAGCGGCCGAGCCGACGGCGGCCCCCACCGCTCCGCCGACTGCACCGATCAGCGTTCCCTCGAGCAGGAACAGCCGGGCGATCAGGCCCCGCGGCGATCCGATGGCTCGGCGAAGGGCGATCTCTGCGGTGCGAGCCTGCACGGAGAGGTACATCGCGGTGGCCGCGCTGATCACCGCCAAGAGCAGCAGCACCGCTGAGAGTACGCCCACGAACGCGGAGAGGTCGTCGGTGACGCCGGTACGCAGATCCCGAAGATCTGCCACGGTGCGTGTGGTGACGCTGCCCGGGGCATGGGGAGCGACCGCCAGCGGGGCGGCCTGGGCCACGGGGTAGGGGAATCCGGTCTCGGTTCGCACCACGATCTCCGGATCTGCCTGGTCGATGCCGCTGAGTACGGCCGGGGTGACCAGCACGGCGGTGCGGAGCTGCGGGGTGCGCTCGGAGACGGTGACGATCCCGGCGACGTCCACGGCCTGTCCGGTGATGTGCACGCGGTACCCCGGTGACAGCACGCCGCCGGCCGGGACGGGGATTTCCAAGGCGCGGGCAGCTTCGGGCGTGAGCCACGCCAGTCGCGCACCAGGGTCGTCCAGCAGGGCACGGGACGCCTCCGAGGGCGGGGTGATGCCGGCCAGGCGCGTGTAGGAGGCCGAGGCTCCGACCAGGGTGATGGCCGCCGATGGCTCGGGCTGTTCAGGCGAACGTGTGAGCGTGACGTCGGCAGGAGCCACCTGCACCACATGTCCGGCCTCGAGCACGTGCGGCAGGGCCGCCAGCGACGCCGTCCACTCCGCCAGGCGTCGGTCCGAAGGGTCCAGCAGCCCCTCGGACTGCGGGACGGTCACCACCACCTCGTCCAGTGCGGCTGCGGTGAGCCGTGCGGTGACCTGGGAAGCAGCGGTCTGTGTGAGCCCGAGTGCCGCGATCAGGCCGCCGATCCCGACAGCGAACGCCGCCATGAGCAGCAGAGTGCGCAGAAAGCGTGTGGAGAGGGAGGAGACGGCATCGACCGTGTCGTCGGCCAGGGCCGATGCTCGGCGAGCGGGTGCCTGAGGCGATTGCGCAGGAGAACAGTCCGCGTCGTCCGCGACGCTCGGTGCAGCCGCCACCGTGGCGAACTCCGTGAGGGAGCCGTCGGTGATCTGTACCTGCCGGGCGGCCGCGGCAGCCACGGTGGGATCGTGGGTGATCAGCAGGATGGTGGTGCCGTGGGCATGGAGTCGGCGCAGATGGTCCACCACGAGCCGGCTGTTCTGCGAGTCGAGGTTGCCGGTGGGTTCGTCGGCGAGCACCACGCGTGGCCGGGCGGCCACGGCGCGCGCGATCGCCAGGCGCTGCCGCTCACCACCGGAGAGGTGCTTGGCGCGGGCCGCCAGCCGGTGGCTGAGACCGAGCATCTGCAGCGCGGCACCGGCTCGCTCATCCCGCTCGGCGACGGGAACACGCTGCACACGCAGCCCCAGAGCCGCGTTGACGGACACGGACTCCTCGCCGAGGACGTGGCTGGACTGGAACACGAACCCGAACATCTCAGAGCGCAGCCGATCCCGCTCGGCCTCACTCATGGCGGTGGTGTCCTGGCCTAGCACTCGGTATTCGCCGGAATCCGGACGGTCGAGCAGTCCTAAGACGTTGAGCAGAGTGGACTTCCCGGAACCGGAGGGGCCGATGATCGCCACGAACTCGCCTGCGTGGACGGTGAGGTTCACGCGGTCGAGGACGGGGCGGACGGCCCCCGGGAACGCCTTGTGCACCCCGCGTAGCTCAAGCAGTGGGGCTACGCCTGCCTCTCCCGGCACTGTGCGGCTCATGAGACCTTCACCTGGTCGCCGGCCTCCAGGTCGCCCGTGACGGAGGCCCAGCCACCTCCGGTGCGGATCACTGTGATGGGTACACGACGCTCTGCGGGGGTGGGCTCAGACACTGCGGCAGAGGGGGCTGACGACGCCCCGGCCTCGGAGTCCTGCCTGGAGTCCCGAACCACCACATAGCTGCCGGTGACATCGGCGCGCACGGCGGTCTGCGGGACCGCCAGGGTTTCGGCGGTGCTGTCCGCGGGTGCGGTGGAGACAGTCACGGACTGACCGACCGGTGGTGCGGCAGGATCGTCGGATGCGAAGGCCACAGTCACCGGGTGCCCGGAGCGTGCGCCCTCGGTGCCCGCCTGGAACTGGCCGATTGCGGAGATCGTGCCTTCGATCTGGCCTGCGCTGGAGTCGATGCGCGCGGTGTCCCCAGCCTTCAGGTCCTCGACCTGCGTGACGTCGGCGATGAATTCGACTGTGGGAGGAGCAGTCCGCAGCCGCACCAGCGGATTTTCCTCATCCAGGGTGGCTCCGTACGCTGCAGAGTCCACCACGCCGGCCCCTTCCGGAGGGATGGGAACGAACTGGCGCCAGCCCACGGTGACCGGGCGCTCTGCAGGGAGGGGAGCGTCCGCGTCTGAGAAGAGCGTGCGCAGGGCATCGGCGGTGGAGGCACCGAGGACGCCGTCGACCGGTACATCGTGTCCCGCCTGCGTGAGCGCCCGCTGCAGGGATGCGACATCCTCGCTTCGGTCGCCTTCGGTGAGGTCGCGGTAGAGAGCCAGGGGAGCGCCGAGGAACACGTAGACAACGCCGGAGACCTCACCGGCCGTATCACCGGGACGGACGACCTGTCCCGGTTTCACGGCCCGGCGCAACACGACCGCGTGACCGTCGACGTCGACGGTCACGTCTTGGAGCTCTCCCTCCGTCGTGACACCGGTGAAGGATATGCCCGCATCGACGGCACGGCGCTCCACTGACGCCCACACGGTGAGGGGTTCAGCCGCCTCCGCGACCGTAGCGGTGTCCGGGGCCTGGAAGAACCGGCCTGCCACGAACGAGGCGGCCAGCAGTGCCAAGGCGAGGAGGGTGACGAAGGCAACTCGCCCCGGATGGGCGGCACGGCGAGTGCGGGCGTGGCTCGCGGACGCTGCGTTCACTGATGCTCTGCGAGGTAGGCCCGGGCAGCGTCGAGGCGCTCCGCGGTGATGCGTTTCTCCTCTGCGAGGGCGGCCTCATTGCCCTTGATCAGCGCAGCCTGGTAGCCGGCCTCGATGTCGCCGAGACGTTGGGTGAGGTTGGTCTGTTCATTGCATTCGGCCTCGATGACGGCGATGCGGATCTCCTCGCGCTTGGCGGTGTCGGTGCGTCCCTTGGGGGACTCCGGCGCAGGAAGGGCCAGGGCCTCCCGGCTGGTCCACCCGTCGTCCTCGCCGACCGGGGTGAGGCCCGCGTCGGTGAGGCAACGCGACCAGTCGTCTCGGGCCGTTGCCCACTCCGGGGACTCCTTCGCCTTGACAGAAGCCTGGAGCATGAGCGGAACCGCCGAGCTGCTGCCCATTGTCGTCATCGGAGAGGAGACGGCCTCCATCTGGTCCATGACCTCGGGGACGCACTCGTCGTAGGCGGCGTTGAATGCCGGATCGTCTTCATCGCTCCAGCCTCCGGGCGGGGTCGGCATCTCCACGGCGGGGGACGGCGGGCCGGGCAGACCGAAGCCGTGGGTGCGGGCCCGCTCCGGAAGCCACAGCCCGTAGCGCCTGTCCTCCAGTTCTGTGCGGTCGTCTCTGGAAGGTGGCTTCACGCCGTTGTGTCCCTTGGGCTCGAGGCAGGACCGCAGGATCGCCAGACGGGCAAGTGTCATGGTGGTTTCCGTGGATTCGCTGCTCAGGTACTCGTCGAGCGGCAGGATGATCTGGCCGTTGTCCCGGTCGAGTCGTGCTGTCGCGGTCGGGTCGGGTTGAAGGGTGCCCACGCCGCACCCCGACAGAGTGACCGCCAAGGCGACAGCCGTGGACCCGGCGGCGCACGCGGACACCATCGTCGTATGAGGGCGGTTCACTTGGTGTACCAGCTGCTGATGCGGTCGTTCCACGACGAGAGTGGCGCGAGGGGGACCTTGTAGGAGCGAAGATCGGAGACGTTCACCCAGAGGCCCAGCCCCATCCCTCCGTAGTGGGCATCTTCGAAGAAATACACGGTCTTGCCGTAGGTTCGGACTGACGAGGTCTTGTCGTTCATCGCGTACAGCCGGGGGACGTTCTCCCCACCCTGGGCTGCCCCTCTGTAGCCGATGTGCTCGTATATCGATGCGGCGGATGCTTGCGGGCTGATAACGGCCGCGGTCAAAGCAATGGCGGCGACGGCGGAACTCACTCGCTTCATGGGTGCGCTTTCTGCGGAGGCGTCCTACGAGGACGCGCCAGCGGGGGTGCTGGTGCTCGCAGGCCCCCCCAGCCTGACGGGTACGTGAGACCCATAGGTGAATGATCAGGTGTCGCCGCGGAGGCGGTCAACGGCCTGCGGGTCACGATTGCGTCTCGGCTGGACGGGGTCGAGTGTTCGCTGGAGCGGAGGGCAGACGCAGGCTCCGGCTCACGGCCGTACCAGCGGCAGGTGGGCCGAGACGTCCGCCCGCACGCCGGAGACGGACACCTTCCCGGCGGCCCGCGCCTGCTCCCAGTCCGTCAGCCCGGTGGCCAGGGCGAGCCAGGTGGAGGCGTCCGTCTCCAGCACATTCGGTGGGGTGCCGCGGGTGTGCCGGGGGCCGGGGACGCACTGGCAGACCCCGAAGGGCGGCACGCGCACCTCCACCGAGTTGCCCGGCACGCGGGTGGCCAACTCCTCGAGGGAGAAGCGCACGGCCATGGCACGGGTGGAGCGCGGCAGGGCTGCGGCCGCCTCCGGATCCTCGGCGGCGGTGCGCGCCCAGGTGAGCAGGGCGGCATGCCCCTCGGGGACGGGGATGCGGCGGCGGGGGACCGAGCCGGTGCTCATGGCGGGCTCCTGACGAGTCGGACGGGCAGGGGAAGGCGAGAGGCCGTCGTCGGGACGGGATTGCCGACGCCGGCCGCCCGCCTCAGTCGAGCAGGTCCAGGACCGGCGTGGCCAGCTGCACAGCGCCCACGGGCTCGCCCCGGCCGAGGACCGGCGGGGCCACCCGGCGCAGCACGTCCGGCAGGCGCTCGGCGTCCACGTGCTCCGGGGCGAACTGGGCCAGCAGTGCCAGCGCCACGAGGTCTCCGGCGCGGGAGCCGCCGTCCAGGGCCTTCACCGCCACGGCGGTGCCGTCCGGTGCTCCCATCACGGTCACGCCGTCCGCACCGAGCTTGGCGATCAGGCCCAGCTCTTCCATCACCAGGGTGTTCGGCCTGCCCTCGGCCTGCACGGCCCACGGATGGTCCAGCATGGCGTTGGCGACGGAGACGGCGTGCAGCTCGGCGTCCCGGCGGTGCGGGGCGGCGGCGACCCGGCCGATGCCGCGGGCCAGCCCGGCCAGGGACACCACGGCGGCAGGAGCCCCGCAGCCGTCCACGCCCACGTGGGCGATCTCCTCCCCGCAGTACTCCTCGATCACTGCGTCCACCTCGCGCTGCACCGGGTGCTCGCGCTCCAGGTAGGTGGCGGTGTCATGGCCGGAGGCCACGCAGGCGGCCAGGAAGCCGGCGTGCTTGCCGGAACAGTTGTAGGCCAGCGGGGTCTTCTCGGCGCCGTGGGCGATGTCGTCCGCGTGGCGGGCGATCTCCTCGGCGTCCGCCGGCCAGTCACCGGGGCACTGCAGGTCCGCGGCGGACAGGCCGTTGACCTGCAGGATCCGCTCGGCCAGGTCCCGATGCCGCGCCGTGCCGCGGTGGGAGCCGCAGGCGATGGCGATCTGTTCGCCCTCCAGGCGGGCGCCGTGGCGCAGCGAGGCGATGGCCTGGAACGGCTTGAGCGTGGAGCGCGGGTAGATCAGGGCGTCGGCCGGGCCGAGCGAGGCCAACACGGACCCGTCCGGGCCGGTGACCACGGCGGCACCGGGGGTGCGGGACTCGACAAAGCCGTTGCGGACCACGTGGACCAGCTCGACGGCGTCGGCGAGGGCGAACGTGGCGGAGGACGTGGGGGAGGTCATGCCCACCAGGGTAGTGGCGGGCGGAGCCTCGGCTCACTGCAGGCGGCCGTCCACCATCACCAGGGTCCGGTCGACGGCGTCCATGAACTCCACGTCGTGGGTGACCATCAGGGTGGCGGCGCCCTCCTCGCGGGTGAGCTCGCCGAGCAGCTCCACCACGGCGGCGGAGCGCTCCTGGTCCAGGGCGGAGGTCGGCTCGTCCACCAGCAGCAGCGCCGGCTTCGCCATGAGCGCACGCGCGATGTTCACCCGCTGCCGCTGGCCACCGGAGAGTTGGTGGGGGCGCTTGTCCATGGCCGCGCCGAGGTCCACCTTCTCCAGCAGCTCGGCGGCGCGCACCCGGGCGTCACGCTTGGCGGACCGGCCGGCGGAGCGGTCCAGGTGCACGGTCAGCTCCAGCTGCTCGCGTGCGGTCAGGGAGGGGATGAGGTTCGGCTGCTGGAAGATCACGCCGATCGACGTGCCGCGCATCGCGGTGCGCAGGGCCTTCGGCAGGGCGGTGAGGTCCTGGCCGTTGACCACCACCTGGCCCGAGGTCGGGGAGATCAGGCCCGCGGCCACGGCCAGCAGGGAGAACTTGCCGGAGCCGGACGGGCCGGTCATGGCGGTGTAGACGCCGGGGTACAGGTCCAGGGACACCCGGTCCAGGGCGCGCAGGGTGCCGCGCTCGCCGTCCGGGTACTCCAGCACCACATCGCGCAGGGACAGGGCGGGGGCGGCGTCGGGACGGTCCCCGGAGGTGGTCAGCAGCGGGGTGACGGTGGTGTTCATGGCGATGGTCCTTGTCTGGAGGAGGTCAGTTGCCGCCGAGGGCGACGAGCGGGTCGATGCGGACGGTGCGGGCCACCGCCAGGGCGGCGCCGAGCATGCCGAGTGCGAAGACGCCGGCGGCGGGGATGAGCACGGTGCCCGCGTCCACGGTGAAGGGGACCGCCTGGGAGGCGAGCAGCCCGAGGCCGAAGGCGGCCGCGGTGCCGATGCCCACGCCGACGAGCAGGACCACGCCGGCCTGGGTGAGAGCGTCCCGCAGCACCCAGCCGGTGGAGCCGCCGAGCGCCTTCAGCACGGCGATCTCCCGGGTGCGCTGCACGGTCCAGATGGACAGGAACGCGATCACCACCAGTGCCGAGATGCCGTAGAGGAACCCCTGCATGGTCATCAGCGAGCCGTTCTCCGAGGAGTAGGCAGGCAGGGCGGCGTAGGAGTCCGGCACGGTGGCCGAGACGGTGCGGGCGGCGTCGTCGGCCGTGGCGGCCGCGGCGGCGTCGTCCGCGCCGGCGGCGAAGCGCACGGCCAGGGCGGTGCCCTCGGTGTCCGCCGGGGCGTGGGCGGCGGCCTTCCAGTCCTTCAGGGACAGCCACACCACCGGGGTGTGCGAGTAGTACTCGGTCGGCTCGATCGCCGCGACGGTCACCACGGTGCCGGACAGTTCGATGCTGTCCCCGACCTGGGCGTGCAGGTCGTCCGCGGCGGCCTGGCCGAGCACGGCCTCGCCCTCCTTCAGACCTGAGGGGGCGTCGGCGGCGTCGGGGGCCACGCCGAGCAGGGCCACGGAGGCCACGCCGGTGGTCGGGATGTCCGAGGTGTCCACCCGGGCCGGGGCGTCGGCGCCGCCAGAGGACTCCGGGGCCGGCTGAGGGGCGTGCTCCAGGCCGACGGCCCGGCCCTGGGCCAGACCGACCGGCTCGGCGGAGGCGACGCCGTCGGCGTTCCGCCAGGCGTCGGCCTCGGCGGCGGTCACCTCGGACTGGGTGAAGTTCGCGGTGGGCTCCTGGCCGGCGGCGCCGCCGAAGGCCAGACGCTGCACGCCCTGGGACTCGAGCCGGTCCAGGGCGCCGGTGTTCTGGCCGCCGAGGCCGGCGGTCAGGCCCGTGAGCATCACGAGCAGCAGGGAGATCAGGGCCACCACGGCGCCCATGAGGGCGAACCGTCCGGTGGCGAAGCGCAGGTCGCGCAGGGCGAGGAACATCGAGCACCTGCTTTCGTCGGGATCGGTCCCGCGCGGCGCGGGACATCGGGTCTGTGGTGTTGCCTTCAAGACTCCGCCGATCCACCGGCCGGGACATCGCCTGCGGCGGTGGATCCGGGGTCCATCGAACGGTTGATTCCCGCGTGGATTCGGCGGATCTGCGGCCTCCGCCCTGCCGTGGCGAGGGCCGCGGGCCTAGGCTGAGCGGCATGGACCAGCACGTGCACACGCCGGCGCCGACGGGCCCCGCCTCGGCGCCGGCGGGCCCCGCCAGGCCCGGTACGGCGGGCCCCGCCAGGCCCGGTACGGCGGCCGACGTCCGGGCCGGTGCGGCGCCCGGCGTCCGGCCCGGTGCGGACGCCGGCGTCGAGTCCGGCGCGACGGCCTCGATCCTGGCCGCCCTGCGCGTGGTGCTGCACGTGTCCTTCGCCGCCCTGCTGGCGGTGGGCCTGGTCCGCTCCGTGCTGTCCCCGGGCACCGCTGCGGCCGCCGTCTGGCCCGCTGCCTTCGCCCTGGCCGCCGTCTACCTGGCGGGCACCGTGGCCGAGCGGCGCCGCTGGGCGCGCCGGCGGCCGGTGCACCGGGGTGCGTCCCTGGCCTGGCTGGCCCTCGTGCTGCTGCTCTGGGGTGCCCTGGTGGCGCTGCACCCGGACTTCGCGTGGGTGGCGTTCCCGCTGTTCTTCGTGGTCCAGCACGTGCTGGCCGAGGCCACCGGCCGGCACTGGCCGGGCCCGCTGGCCGTGGCGGCGGTGACCGCCGTGGTGGTGCTGGCCTCCGCCCCGGGCCCGGACGGGCTGCGGCCGGCCGCGGTGATCGGCCCCTGCGTCGGCGCCGTGGTGGCCGTGGTGATGTACCAGGCCTACCGGGCCCTTCACGCCGAGTCCGAGCGGCAGCGCGCTCTGGCCTCCGAGCTGCTCGCCGCCCGCGCGGAGCTGGCCCGCACCGAGCACCGCTCCGGCGTGCTGGCCGAGCGCGAGCGCCTGGCCCGCGAGATCCACGACACCCTCACCCAGGGCCTGGCCTCCATCGTCCTGGTCTCCCGCGCCGCCGAGGACGCCCTCGATGCCGAGGACCCGGACCTGGCGCGCCGCCGCCTGCACACCGTGCGGGACACCGCAGCGGAGAACCTCGCCGAGTCCCGCCGCTTCGTGCGGGACCTGCGCGGGGACGGCGGCTCCCTGGTGGAGCAGCTCGACGCCGCCGTGCGCGGCTTCGCCCGCCGCCAGGCCGACGCCGGCACCCCCGTGGCCGCGGACCTGCAGGTGGAGGGGACCCCGGTGCCTGTGGCCGAGGCGGTGGAGTCCGCCCTGCTGCGCGCCGTCCAGTCCTCCCTGGCCAACGTCGGCCAGCACGCCGCCGCCGCCCGCTGCCGGGTGTCCGTGGCCTACCTGGACGGGGAGGTCACCGTTGACGTCGCCGACGACGGCCGCGGCTTCGACCCCGAGGCCACCCGCCGTCCCGTAGCCCGGGAGAGGGGACGGTCCGTGGCCGGCTCCGGCGTCCGGCCCGCTTCGGCGGGCACGGCCGGGGAGGAAGACGACGACGACGGCACGGGCGAGTCCACCGGCGTCGGCCTGGCCGCGGTGCGCGAGCGCGTGGAGGCCGTCGGCGGACGCGTGGCGGTGGAGTCCACGCCGGGGGAGGGGACGGTGGTGGCGATGACGGTGCCCGTGGCCGGCCGCAGTGAGACAGCGAAGGAGAACGGATGACCCTGGCCGTGATGCTCGTGGACGACCACCCGGTGGTGCGCGCCGGCGTGCGCGCCGTGCTCGAGGCGCACCCGGACCTCACCGTGGTGGCCGAGGCCGGCGACGGCGCCGAGGCGCTGCGCGTGCTCGAGGGGTTGGCAGCGGGAGCCGGTGGGGGCGGGGGCGCCGACGCAGACGTGGGCGGTGCCGGTGTGGACAGCGGTGCCGGTCTGGACGGGGGTGCCGGCGGGCTGCCGGACGTGGTGCTCATGGACCTGCAGATGGGCGAAGGCATGGACGGCGTGGCCGCCACCCGTGCGGTGCGGGCCGCCCACCCGGGGCTGCCGGTGCTGATCCTGACGACCTTCGACACCGAGGCGGACATCCTCGCCGCCCTGGACGCCGGGGCCTCCGGCTACCTGCTCAAGGACGCGAGCTCGGAGGAGATCGCCGCCGCCGTCCGCCGGGCGGCCGCGGGCCAGCGGGCGCTGGCACCCGGGGTGGCCGAGCGGCTCATGGGCCGGATGGCCGGAGGCACCGAGGTGCTCACGGCGCGCGAGATCGAGCTGCTCGAGCTCATCGCCCAGGGCGTCAGCAACAAGGCCGCGGCCAAGGAGCTGTTCATCTCCGAGGCCACCGTGAAGACCCACCTGGTGCACGTGTTCCAGAAGCTCGGCGTCGGCTCGCGGACCGAGGCGGTGGCCGAGGCACGGAGGCGACGGATCATCCGGGGCTGAGCAGCCGTCGTCGGGACGCGCCCTCCCGGGAAGGAGCGGCGAGCGGCCCGGGGAAGGGGCGGGGCCGTCGTCGGGAACCGGCTGCGTCAGCGGCGGCGTCGGACCGCCCAGGTGATCATGGCGGCGGCCACGAACGCGGTGCCGATCAGCGCGGTGACGCCGCCGACGCCCACGTCCCCGCGGCCGATGCCGAACAGGCGCAGCGAGAAGGCGCCGATCAGGGCGCACACGAACCACACCATCATGAACGTGTACGCCGTGCGCAGGCCGGGGCCGGCCTGGGCGGTCGGACGGGTCGGGCGACGCGGGTCGCCGGAGCGGTCGTCGTCGTGGGGCAGGCCGGGCATCGTCATGTCCACCACCCTACGGGTGCCCCGCCCGGCCGGGGGAAGACGTCCGGGGCGGGCGGACGGCGGGCGCGGGTGTGCGGCGCCACGTAGTCTGGGGGACGTGAAGATCCTCGTGCTTGGCAACGGCGGCCGCGAACATGCCCTGATCCGCACCCTGGCCCGTGACCCGGAGGTGACGCAGCTGCACGTCGCGCCCGGCAACGTCGGGATGGCGGACCAGGCCACGCTGCACTCCGTGGACGCCTCGGACGGCGCCGCCGTGGTGGCGCTCGCCGGCCAGGTGAAGGCCGACCTCGTGGTGGTCGGCCCCGAGGCCCCGCTCGCCGCCGGCGTCTCCGACGCGTTGCGCGAGGCCGGGTTCGCCGTGTTCGGCCCCTCCCGCGCCGCCGCGCAGCTGGAGGCCTCCAAGGCCTTCGCCAAGGAGGTCATGGCCGCCGCCTCCGTGCCCACCGCCGGCTCCCGCGTCTGCACGCATGCCGAGGAGGCCGCCGCCGCGCTGGACGAGTTCGGCGCCCCGCATGTGGTGAAGGACGACGGCCTGGCCGCCGGCAAGGGCGTGGTGGTCACCGCCGACCGCGCCGAGGCCCTGGCCCACGCCGGGTCCTGCTTCGCCGCCGGCGGCTCCGTGGTGATCGAGGAGTACCTGGACGGCCCCGAGGTCTCCCTGTTCGTGCTCTGTGACGGCGAGAACGCGGTGCCGCTGACCCCGGCCCAGGACTTCAAGCGCATCTTCAACGGGGACGAGGGCCCCAACACCGGCGGCATGGGCGCCTACACCCCGCTGCCCTGGCTGCCCGAGGGCTTCGTGGACGAGGTCATGGAGTCGGTGGCCCGCCCGGTGCTGGCGGAGATGACGAGGCGCGGCACCCCGTTCTCCGGCGTGCTCTACTGCGGCCTGGCCGTGACGGCCCAGGGCGTGCAGGTCATCGAGTTCAACGTCCGCTTCGGCGACCCGGAGACCCAGGCCGTGCTCGCCCGCCTCCAGACCCCGCTCGGCCGGCTGCTGCTGGACGCCGCGACCGGCGAGCTCGGCGCGGACCGTACTCTCGAGTGGTCCGAGGATGTGGCCGTGGACGTGGTCATGGCCTCCGCCGGCTACCCGGCCTCCTCCTCCACGGGGGACATCATCACCGGCCTCGAGGCGGCCCGGGCGCTGGACGGCGTGGACGTGCTGCACGCCGGCACGGGCGTGGGCGACGCCCCGGACGCGGTGGTGACGGCCGGTGGCCGGGTGCTGGCCGTCGTCGGGCGCGGGAAGGACCTGGCCGAGGCGAGGGCGCGGGCCTACGCCGGCGTGGACGCCATCGACTTCGAGGGTGCCCAGTGGCGCACGGACATCGCGCTCAAGGCCGAGCGCGGGCAGATCGCGGTGCCGGGCGCCGGCGCCGCGGGTACGGAGAAGGAGGGCCAGGCATGAGCGAGCGCATCGGATTCGCCGGGGCCCAGGCCCTTCAGCTGCCAGGCTGGCGGCACGTGTACTCCGGCAAGGTGCGGGATCTGTACGAGCCGGCCGATGCCGCCCCGGGCGAGTCGGACACCCTGCTGGTGGTGGCCTCGGACCGGATCAGCGCCTACGACGTCGTCCTCGAGCCGCCGATCCCGGACAAGGGCGCCGTGCTGACCCAGCTGAGCCTGTGGTGGTTCGAGCAGCTCGCCGGCACCGTGGAGAACCACGTGGTCTCCACGGACGTGCCGGAGCAGGTGGCCGGGCGGGCCATGGTGGTCAAGCGGCTGGACATGTTCCCGGTCGAGTGCATCGCCCGCGGGTATCTGACCGGCTCCGGCCTGGCGGAGTACCGGGAGTCCGGGACCGTGACGGGGCTGCCGCTGCCGGAGGGCCTCGTGGACGGATCGAAGTTGGAGCCGGCGATCTTCACCCCCTCGGCGAAGGCCGAGGTGGGCGAGCACGACGAGAACATCACGTTCGCGCAGATGACCGAACGCGTGGGCGCCGAGGCCGCCGCGGCGTTGCGGGACCTCACCCTGGACGTCTACACGAGGGCCGAGCAGATCGCCCGGGAGGCCGGGATCATCCTGGCGGACACGAAGGTGGAGTTCGGCACGGACCCGGTGAGCGGGGCGATCGTGCTCGGCGACGAGGTGCTCACCCCGGACTCCTCCCGCTTCTGGGACGCTGAGGACTACGAGCCCGGCCGCCCCCAGGCCAGCTTCGACAAGCAGTTCGTCCGCGACTGGCTCACGTCGGCAGAGTCCGGCTGGGACAAGTCCTCGGGCGAGCAGCCGCCGGCGTTGCCGGAGGACGTGGTGGCCAAGACCCGGGTCCGCTACGTGGAGGCCTACGAGAGGCTCACCGGCCGCCGCTTCGACGCCTGACCCCTGGCGTTTTCGTTCGGGAAACCGTCGCGTTGCGGGGTGCTTTCGTTCGGGAA
>NZ_KV809453.1:179157-219286 GCF_001812555.1 Micrococcus sp. HMSC067E09
TGCGGGGTGCTTTCGTTCGGGAAACGGTCGAGTTCCAGGCGGGGACGACCATGTCTCGAACAGGCCGCGCTGTACCCGTCAGCCACAGCGCGAGTCCGGCGCCCAGTCTGAGCTGCTGTACGGCAAGGCAAGATACCCGTCCACGGCAGCGCGGGCTCGGCCCCGGAAGGGGCCGAGCCCGCGCTGCCGTCTACAGGGATCTTCTCCGTTCCGGCTTCGGCCGTCCGCCCAGACCACGTCCGGAGGCGTTGAAGGCACGGCACGGTGAGAGGGAAGGCCACGGTGACCGGGCCGTCGTCGTGGAGGTCAGGCGGGCAGCAGGACGCGACATTCTTCCGAACGAAAGTGCCAGACAACCCGACCCTTTCCCGAACGAAAGCGCCTCGAAACGCGACGGTTTCCCGAACGAAAATGCCCCCGCCCCCGCTCCCGCTCCCGCCCGCCTGCACGCTGGGCCCGGCGCCGAGCCCTCAGTCCTCCTCGGAGACGAGCGAGTCCTCCCAGGCCTGGTGCAGCGCCGCGAAGCGGCCACCGGCGGCGATGAGCTCGGCGGGGGTGCCGTCCTCCACGATCTGCCCGTCGTGGACCACGAGCACGCGGTCCGCGATGTCCACGGTGGACAGGCGGTGCGCGATGATCAGCGCCGTCCGGTTGCCCAGCAGCCGCTCCAGGCCCTGCTGCACCAGCCGCTCGGAGGGCAGGTCCAGGGAGCTGGTGGCCTCGTCCAGGATCAGCACCGCCGGGTCCGCCAGGAACGCGCGGGCGAAGGACACCAGCTGACGCTGGCCCGCCGAGAGCCGGCCGCCGCGCTTGGACACATCCGTGTCATACCCCTCCGGCAGCTCCAGGATGAACTCGTGCGCACCCACCGCGCGGGCCGCGGCCTGGATCTCCTCCAGGCTGGCGTCCGGACGGCCCAGGGCGATGTTCTCCGCGATGCTCCCGGAGAACAGGAACGCCTCCTGCGTCACCATCACCACGTTGCGGCGCAGGTCCTGCTGGGACAGCTGACTGAGCTCCACCCCGTCCAGGGTCAGGGAGCCGGAGGAGAGGTCGTAGAACCGGGCGATCAGCTTCACCAGCGTGGACTTGCCCGCCCCGGTCTGCCCGACGACGGCCACCGTCTGTCCGGCGGGCACCGTCAGGTCGAAGCGGCTCAGCACCGTCTTCTCCGGGCCGTAGCCGAAGACCGCGTCCGAGAACTCGATGCGGCCGGAGGCCACGCCCTCGCCGGCCTTCGCAGCGCCCGGCAGCAGGGCGGGCTCTGCGGCCTCCACCACGGTGGGCTCCTCCTCGAGCAGGCCGGAGACCTTCTCCAGGGCGGCCGTGGCGGACTGCAGCGAGGAGTAGAACATCGCCAGCATCTCCATGGGCTGGAACACGCGGCGGCCGGCCAGCAGCAGCGCCACCAGCACGCCCACGGCCAGCTGGCCGTCCAACACGCGGAAGCCGCCCACGATCAGCATGGCCACCACGGTCATGTTGCCGATCGCCACCAGGGCGGTCTGCAGGATGCCGAAGTAGTTCAGGGACTCGACCATGTCATTGCGGTAGTCCGTGGCCAGGCGCGTGTACGTGGCGTCGTTGGCGCGCTGGCGGCGGAAGGCCTGCACGGCGCGCATGCCGGTCATGGTCTCCACGAAGTGCACGATCGACTTCGCCGAGCTCACGCGGGAGCGGCGGTACACGTCCTCCGAGGCCTTCTGGTACCAGCGCACCAGGACCAGCACCGGGACGAACGCGATGCAGAGGATGAGGAAGCCGATCGGGTCCAGGATGAGGATCGAGACGGCCGTGAACACCATGAACACCGTGCCGGAGACCAGCGAGGCGACGCCCTGGTCCAACAGCTCGCGCAGGGTCTCCAGGTCCGAGGTCTGGCGGGAGATCACGCGGCCCGAGGTGTACTTCTCGTGGAAGGACAGGGACAGGCGCTGGGTGTGCCGGAACACGCGCAGGCGCAGGTTCAGCAGCATCTGCTGGGACGCCCGGGCAGTCAGCCACAGGTAGCCGCCGAGCAGGCCGCCGGCCAGCAGTGCGGCGCCCACATAGGCGCCGCCGACCAGCAGCACGGTCGGCAGCGGGGACTGCCCGGCCTCCACGGCGCCGACCACCTGCGGCAGACCCCAGTCGATGGCCCAGGCGATGATCAGCGGCAGCGCCGCACGGGCGGCGTTGGACACGATCACCAGCACCATCACGAGCGCCAGCTGGCCCTTCACCGGGCCGGCGAGCTCGCGCAGCAGCCGCCACGAACGACGGCGGACGTGGCGGCGCTCCTCCGCCGAGTACTCGAGGATGTCCTCGGCACGGACGCCGCGGACGCGGTCCGCCACCGACGCGCCGGCGCCGTCTGCCGACGCGCCGGTGCCGCCTGCGGCCACGCCGGCCGCGCCTGCCGACGCTCCGGCCTCGCCGGCGGACGGATCCTGCACGGCCGGGCCCTGCGCGGCGTGCTTCGGGGTGCGCTCCTGCGCGGAGCGGCTCCGGATGCTCATGCGCGCGCCTCCTCGGCCTCGGCGTTGCTGATGATGTCCCGGTAGGCGGCAGAGCGTGCGAGCAGCTCCAGATGGGTGCCCACGTCCACGATCCGCCCGTCCGCCATCACGGCCACGCGGTCCGCCAGGGCCACGGTGGAGGGGCGGTGGGCCACCACCAGCGTGGTGGTGTCCGCGAGGACCTCGCGCAGGCGTTGGGTGACGGCCTCCTCGGTGCGCACGTCGAGGGCGGACAGCGGGTCGTCCAGCACGAGCACCTTGGGCTGCGCGGCGATCGCACGGGCCAGGGCCAGACGCTGGCGCTGGCCGCCGGAGAGGGACAGGCCCTCCTCACCGATCTCCGTGTCCAGGCCGTCGGGCAGGGCACGGGCGAAGCCGGCCTGGGCGGTGTCCAGGGCCATGTCCAGCAGCTGCTGGGCCTTCTCCTCGTCGGCGAGCACGTCTGCGGGGGCGCCCAGCAGCACGTTGTTGCGGACGGTGTCCGAGAAGAGCGTGGGCTCCTCGAAGGCCACGGCCACGCGGCGGCGCAGCTCCTCGAGCGGGAAGTCGCGGACGTCCGCGCCGTCCACCTCCACGCGGCCGGAGGTGGCTTCGTAGAGGCGGGGGACCAGCTGCAGCAGGGTCGACTTCCCGGAGCCGGTGGTGCCCACCAGTGCCATGGTCTCGCCGGGGATGAGTTCGAGGTCCACGCCGCGCAGCAGGGGCGCGGTGCCCTCCGCGGCGTCCGGGTAGCGGAACTCCACGTCACGGAAGGCCAGGCCCCCGGCGGACGGGGGCAGCACGGGGAGGGCGCCGGAGGGCGGGGCCATCTCGTCCGCGTCGCCGTCCAGGCGGGTGGCACCGAGGGAGGCGGCCTCCTCCGGGTCCGTGCCGGCGGGGGAGGTGATCGCGGGACGCACGGAGATGACGTCGAGGTGACGGTCGATCGCGGTCTTGGCGGACAGGGTCATGCCGAGCAGCTGGCCCACGGACTCCACGGGGCGGGCGAGCACGGCGGTCGTCGCGAAGAAGGCGGCGAGGGCGCCGACCATCATCTGTCCGGTGGCCACCAGGTACACGCCCCAGGCCAGGCCGACGCCCAGGACGACCTCGGGCAGGGCCACCACCATCGCCACGAAGGAGGCGAGCAGGCCGGCCTTGCGGACCTCGGTGTCCTGCAGGGTGGACGCCTGGGTGCGGAAGCCCTCCAGGGCGGTGGCCCCGCGGCCGAAGGCCTTCAGGATGCGGATGCCGTGGACGGACTCCTCCACGGTGGTGGCGAGGTCGCCGGCCTGGTCCTGGGACAGGCGGGAGACGGTGCGGAAGTCGTTGCGGAAGGAGAAGGACCGGATGATGATCGGCACGGCCGCCACCAGGTACAGGAGCGCGAGCTGCCAAGAGAGCGTGAAGAGCAGGGCCACGCCCACCACGATCACCAGCGAGTCCACCACGAACATCACCGAGCCGAACGCGATCCAGCGGCGCACCAGGCCCAGGTCCGCCTGCGCGCGGGAGAGCAGCTGGCCGGAGGGCCAGGCGTCGTGGAAGGCGACGGGCAGGCGCTGCAGACGGCGGTAGAGGCCGATGCGTGCCCGGTTCTCCACGTCCGAGGCCGGCGGCAGGATGAACACGCGGCGCAGCCACACGAACAGCGCCTCGGCCAGGCCGAGGACGAGCAGGACCACGCCGGCCCACACCACGGAGGAACGCCCGCCCGAGCCGTCGGCGGAGAACACGTTGTTCACCAGGACCTGGATGACCTGGGGGATGGCGAGGGCGGCGAGCCCGGAGAGCAGGGCGGCCAGCAGCCCGCACACCCAGCGCCAGAGGACGCCGTCGAGGTACGGCCGCAGGCCCTGCACGGACTCCCGCAGTGTGCGGGGGGTGGGGGCGGCGCTGGGAGACACCCGAGAAGTCTACGGGACGGCGCCCGACGGATGGCCTGCGTCCCGACGACGGCCGCGCACCGCCGCCTGTCCGCGCGCCTCAGGCGCGGGGGACCAGGTCCAGGACGACGGCCTCGGGGCGGCAGGCCACCCGGACCGGCATGGCCGGGGCCGCGCCGATGCCGGCGGAGACCTCGAGCGGGACGGTGCGGCCGGCGGCCGTCCAGGAGGACAGCCCGGAGGCCTGCGCGCGCGGCAGGTCGCAGTTCGTCACCAGTGCCCCGTAGAACGGCAGGCACACCTGGCCGCCGTGGGTGTGGCCTGCCAGGACGAGGTCGGCGCCGTCGGCCACCATCGCGTCCAGGACACGGCGGTAGGGGGCGTGGGTGACGCCGAGGGTGAGGATCTGCTCGCGCGGTGCTCGTGTGGGGGCGGTGAAGCCGCGCCAGTCGTCGAAGCCCAGGTGCGGGTCGTCGGTGCCGCCGGCCAGGATCTCGACGGCGGCGCCGTCGCCTCCGGCGGTGAGGGTCGCCGAGCGGTTGGTCAGATCCACCCAGCCGCGGGACCGGAACGCCCGGAACAGGTCCTCGGTCTGCAGGCGGCGGGGCTGGTGCTTCAGCGGCTTCGACGGTCCGGCGAAGTAGCGGAACGGGTTGGCCGGCTTCGGGGCGAAGTAGTCGTTGGAGCCGGGCACGAAGACGCCGGGGACGTCCAGCAGCCGGCCGAGGGCGTCGAGCAGCGGCGCGATCGAGTGGTCCGAGGCGATGTTGTCTCCCGTGTTGACCACGAGGTCCGGCTCGAGGTCCGCGAGTGTCTGCAGCCAGGCCAGCTTGCGCCGGTGGAACGGCAGCAGGTGGATGTCGGACAGGTGCAGCACCCGCAGGGGCGCCGCGTCCGCCGGCAGGGCGGGGACGGTGTGGCGGCTGATCCGGTAGGCGCTGGCCGCGGCCAGGCCCCAGGCCGCGCCCGCCGCACCCAGGCCGGCCGCGGCCGCGCCGGCCATCAGGGCGGCGCGCATGGGACGGGACGGGGCCATCGGCTCAGTCCTCCGACGAGTAGGGCTGCGGACCCGGGCGGTCGATGTCCTCGAAGTAGAAGTCCTTGCCGTGCGGGTGGCTGCCCTCGGTGCCGTAGTCGGAGAACCGCGGGCCGTCCCATTCCGGCAGCTTCCCGGCCTCGTACTCGCTGTGTTCGTTGGCCTGCTCCATGTAGTCCAGCCACATGGGGCCCGAGATCTCGGTGCCGTAGAAGTTGTTGCGCTTGATGCCGTTGATGGTCTCGCCGGCGAGGGTCTTCTGGTTGGTCCAGCGGCCCACCCACGAGGCGGTGGTCAGCTTGTCCGTGTAGCCCACGAACCAGGTCGAGGACATGTTGTTGTTGGTGCCGGTCTTGCCGGCGGCCGGGAAGGGCCGGTCCTCATCCGAGAAGATGTTCTTGTCCGTGATGGCCTGCAGGATCGGCGAGATCTGGTGCACGTCGTCCTTGTCCAGGACCTGCTTGCAGTCCGGTTCCGGCACGGGGTACTCGTTGCCGGCGGTGTCCGTGACCTCGAGCAGGGCGCGCGGCTCGCAGTACAGGCCCTCCGCGGCGATCGCGTTGTAGGCACGGGCCAGGGACATCGGGGCCATGGAGTCCGCGCCGAGCACGAAGGAGGGGTTGTCCGGGGAGATGGGGAGGCTGTCCACGGCGCGGCGCAGGCCGAGCTCGGTCATCAGCGAGGTGATGTCGCAGAGGTCCAGATGGTAGGCGGCGGCGACGGTCGGGGTGTTGACGGACCAGAACAGGCCCTCGTCGATGCGGTCGCGCTTCTTGAGCCCGCCGATCACGTTGTTGATGTCCCAGGTGGAGCCGTTCTGCACCACGTAGCCGCCGTCGCGGCAGGAGGCGGCGAAGCGGGTGCCGGTCGGGTAGGTGTCCACGCTGGCGTCCACGGTGTCGATCAACTTGCCGCCGTTGCGCATCCAGGTGAGGGCCACGAACGGCTTCAGGGTCGAGCCGCTCTGGAAGCCCTCACCGCCGCCCCACTCCTTGTCCACGTTGAAGTTCAGGATGGTCTTGCCCTTCTCGTTCTCCTGCAGGGAGTAGTCGGTGTTCTGGGCCATGACCTTGATGTCGCCGGTGCCCGGCTCGAGGGAGAGCAGGGAGGCGCCGACGCCGTCGGACTCGTCGTTGGGGACCTGTCCGGCGATGGATTTCTGGGCCTCCTCCTGGAGCTTGGAGTCCATGGTGGTGCGGATGGTGAGGCCGCCGCGGTCCAGCAGGGCCTGACGGGACTTCACGTCCGGGCCGAAGGCCGGGTTGGCCAGGACCTGGCGCTCGACGTAGTCGCAGAAGTACTTGCCGAAGTCGGCGGCCAGGCATCCGGTCGGCGGGGCCTCCATCACCACGTCGAGGGGCTGCTCGACGGCGTGGTCGTACTCCTCCTGGGTGATCTTGTCGTTGCGCAGCATGGCACGGAGCACGGTGTTGCGGCGCTTCTTGGTGCCCTCCGGATTGCGGACGGGGTGGTAGCCGGTGGGGGACTGCACCATGCCGGCGAGGGTCGCGGACTCCCAGATCTCCAGGTCCTTCGCGGACTTGCCGAAGACGTACTGGGCGGCGGCCTCGACGCCGTAGGCGCGGCCAGAGAAGAGGACGAGGTTGAGGTAGCCGTTGAGGATCTCGTCCTTGGTCATCTGCTCCTCGACCGCGATCGCGAGCTTCATCTCCTTGACCTTGTCCGAGACCTTCTTCTTGCCGGACAGGGTGAGGCGCGAGTCGCCGCGCAGGACCTGCGCGTTGATGAGCATGTTGTTGACGTACTGCTGCGTCAGGGTGGAGGCGCCCTGCGTGGAGTCCGAGGTCGCGTTGTTGACCATGGCGCGGGCGAGGCCGCGGGCGTCCACGCCGTCGTGCGAGTAGAAGCGCTCGTCCTCGATGGACACGATCGCGTCCTTCATGGACTGGGCGATCTCGTCGAACGGGACCGGCGTGCGGTTCTCCTCGTAGAAGTTGGCGATGAGCTTGCCGTCCGCGGTCACGATCTTGGACGGCACCGCGACCGGCTCGTCCGGCAGCTCGTCCGGCAGGTCGTTCAGCATCGCGGCGCCGGCGTTGGCGCCGGCGCCCACGAACGCGGCTCCGGGCAGCAACAGGCCGGCCACGATCAGGCCCGCCAGGGCGGAGAGGCCGAGGAACCTCAGCATGCGGCCGACGGGCGTGACGGAGTCAGAGGAGGGGGACTTGCGCGGCGCCATGCCCGGAAGTGTACCGGGGCCGCCTGGAAGGGGAGGGCAGGAGGCGGTCCCCGTGGGTAGGGTGGCCCCATGACCGAGCAGACTCGTTGGGAATACGCCACCGTCCCCCTCCTGATCCACGCGACCAAGCAGATCCTCGACCAGTGGGGCGAGGACGGCTGGGAGCTGGTCACCGTGATCCCGGGCCCCGAGGGCTCGAATCCGGTGGCCTACCTCAAGCGTCCGAGGGGGGCCTGACCCGTGGCCGCCGCACAGGCCTCCGGCTGGGGCGAGGGGGCGGTCGCCTCCCGCCTGGCCGAGCTGGGGATCGAGCGTCCGGACGTCGCGTCGGCGGTGGGCAGCTACCTGCCCGCACTGCAGGACGGCGACCTCGTCATGACCTCCGGGCAGTTGCCCTTCGTCTCCGGCTCCCTCGAGACCACCGGCAAAGTCGGTGCGGAGGTGGACCCGGGCACCGCGAACGCCCTGGCCCGCACCGCCGCGATCAACGCCGTCGCCGCCGTGCATGCGCTCGTCGGGGACCTGGACCGCGTCGAGCGCGTGGTGAAGGTCACCGGCTTCGTGTCCTCGGCCCCAGACTTCACCGCGCAGCCGGCCGTGGTCAACGGCGCCTCGGACGTGCTCGCCGAGATCTTCGGAGAGGCCGGCCGCCACGCCCGCTCCGCCGTGGGCGTGGCCGTGCTGCCGCTCGATGCCCCCGTCGAGGTGGAGATCACCGTCCGTGTCCGCTGACGGCTCCGCCGTCCCGCCCCCGGTCTCCGTGTCCGCCACGGCGTCCTCCGGCCCCGGGGAGGCGGCGCAGGCGGCCGCCCGCGCCGCGTCCCTGCGCGCCCATCCCGCGAACCGCCGCCCGGCCGCCCCGGTCGGCCACGTGCGTCCGGCCCCGCAGCGGCGGGCCGCGCCCGCGCGCATCCCGGTGCCGCGGAGCGAGGAGGAGGCGGCCCGGCAGTGGGCCGCCCAGGACCACCGTCACGTGCGTCCTGCCCGTCGGGCCGCCGCCGTCGCGGTGGTCAGGGATGGGCCGCAGGGCCCGGAGCTGCTGCTGCGTCATCGTCCGGGCCAGACGCCGCTGGGCGTCGTCGGGCTGCCCGGCGGGTCACTGACCGACCAGGACGCGGAGGCCTGCACCTGGTACGGGCCCTCGCCCCGGGCGTGGGCCCGTCGACTCGGCATGGCCGACCTGCGCAGTGCGCGGCAGCACGTGGTGGCCGCCGTCCGGGAGCTCTTCGAGGAGACCGGCCTGCTGCTGGTGGGGGAGCGTGAGGGAGACGTGGTCATGGACCCGGCCACCCCGCTGTGGGAGGAGGCCCGCACGTCTCTGGAGTCCGAGGGGTTCGGCCTGCCCGCCCAGCTCCAGCGGCGCGGGCTGGGGCTGCGCACCGACCTGCTGCGCCCCGTGGGCCGCTGGATCTCCCCGGACTTCCGTCACCGCCGCTTCGATGCGGTGGTCTTCGCCGCCGCCGTCCCGGCGGGACAGCAGGCCACCGTCCGACCCGCGAGGGGGCGGCGCGAGGAGGCCGCCGGGCTGCACGCCTGGGTGCCTGCGGCGTCCCTGATCGAGGGCCCCGTGGCCCTGCCCGGGCCGCCGGGGTGGCTGGGCGAGTCGGGCGTCGTGGAGGCCTGCGAGGTCACCGCGCCGCCGACCCTGATGCTCGCCCACCGGCTCGCGGAGGCCGGCTCCGCGGTCGCGTTCCTGCTCGGCCTCGCCGACGGGGCGGCGGACCGGCCCCTGCCGCGTTGGCGCATGGCTCCCGCCGGGGAGGACGCCGGTCGCCTCTGGATGCGCCCCACCACGGACTGAGCTCGGGCCGGTGCCAGGTCCGTCCCCCGTGCGGCAGGAGGCCGTGACGACGACGGGCCGCTCACCCTGTCAGGTGAGCGGCCCGTCGTCGAGGGTCAGGGGTGCGTCAGCGTGAACGCTGGCGCAGGCGCTGGAGGTCGAGGACGACCACCGCGCGGTTCTCCAGGCGGATCCAGCCGCGGTGCACGAACTCGGCGAGGGCCTTGTTCACCGTCTCGCGGGAGGCGCCGACCAGCTGGGCCAGCTCCTCCTGGGTGAGGTCGTGGGCCACGAGCAGGCCGTCGGCGGCCGGGCGGCCGAAGCGGTCGGCCAGGTCCAGCAGGGCCTTGGCCACACGGCCCGGGACGTCGGAGAACACGAGGTCCGCGAGGGACTCGTTGGTCTTGGACAGGCGCTGGGCGAGGGCCTGCAGCAGCTGCAGGGACACGTCCGGGGAGGAGGCGATCGCGCGGCGCAGGTTCTCGTGGCGCAGGCCGGCCAGGCGGGTGGCGGACACCGCGGTGGCGGTGGCCGAGCGCGGGGCCGGGTTGAACAGGGCCATCTCGCCGAAGATCTCGCCGGGGCCGAGGACGGCCACCAGGTTCTCGCGGCCGTCCGAGGCGGTGCGGCCGAGCTTGATCTTGCCGGACATGATCACGTACAGCTGATCGCCCTGGTCGCCCTCGTGGAAAGCGGAGGCGCCGCGGGAGAGCTCCACCTCCGTCAGCTCAGAGGTCAGGGTTGCGAACACCTCGTCGTCCAGGTGCGCGAACAGGGGGGCCTTGCGAAGAACCTCAAGATCCATCGTACGGTGAGTCCTCTCAGTGATCACCCCCTGAGGCGAGGGTGGACCGGTCGTGTTCGGGCTGGGCACCATTGTGCCGCATCACACACGATCCTGCCGTTACCCTGACAGCCAGGGCAAGTGGCGCCCCGCGCGTCGGTGGCCGATCTGTTCCCCGCCGTCCCCCGTGACGGCTCGCAGACCGCCGCTCCTGCCCTGTCCCTCCCGTCCCTCGGCCTGGTGAGCCGGAAAGGAAACGACTGCATGCTCTTCGGAGTGACCTGGCTCGACGTGGTCCTGGTCGTCCTGCTGATCGTGGCCCTCGTCAAGGGCTACCACCGCGGCCTGTGGGTCGTGCTGGGCACGATGCTGGGCACGGTGGCGGGGGCGATCGGCGGGTTCTACCTGATCCCGTTCGTCGCCCGATGGGTCTCCGAGCCGACGCTCCGTGTGGTCGTGCTGGTGGTGGCCACCGTCCTGCTGATCTGGGCGGGCCAGCACATCGGAGTCGCCGTCGGGCGCAGAGTGCGCCTGCACGTGAACCTTCCTGCGCTGCGGCGCGCGGACCGGGTCCTCGGCTCCGTCGCCGCCCTGGCGGTCACGGTGCTGATCCTCGGTCTGATCTCCCTGTCCCTGAACTCGCTCGGCATGGCGCCGGTGACGAAGGAGATCAACCGCTCCGCCGTCCTCACCGTCACGGACCGGGTCATGCCGGACGGCAGCCAGCGCTTCCTGGCCGAGTCCCGTGCGGCCATCGCGGGCCTCGGCGTGATCCCGGAGATCGACACCCCCGTGAAGGAGGTCGCCGACGAGCCGGAAGCCGCCCCGTCCGCGACCCTCGAGGTGCCGGAGACGGAGGACGCGCAGGTCCAGGACTCCGTGGTGCGGCTGTCCGGCTTCGCCGAGCAGTGCGCCCAGACCCAGAACGGCACGGGCGTGGTCGTGGCCAAGGACCGGATCCTGACCAACGCGCATGTGGTGGCGGGCGTAGAGGAGCCGATCGTCGAGACGCAGGACCGCCAGGTGTTCCCGGGTCGGGTGGTGCACATCGATCCGGCCCGAGACCTCGCCGTGGTGGCCGTGGACGGTGCGGACCTGCCGGTCGCCCGCCACGGTGCCGACCTGGAGGACGGTGCGGCCGCCCTCGCCCTCGGCTTCCCGGCCGGCGGTCCCTACGAGGCCACCCCCGCCCAGGTGCAGGCCCGGGGAGAGCTGCTCATCAGCGACATCTACGGGCGCGAGGACTCGACCGTGGACATCTACCAGCTGAACGCGGACATCGAGCCGGGCAACTCCGGAGGTCCGCTCGTGACCGAGGACGGCACGGTGGCGGGGCTGGTGTTCGCCCGGGCCCCGGGATCCTCGACCATCGGGTATGCGATCGCCGGCGACGAGTTCGAGCGGCTCCTGGAGGACGTCGAGAACCTGGAGGTTCCCGTCCAGACCGGGGAGTGCATCCCCGGAGGATGACCCGCCGAGTGCCCGCCTGACCCCGTAGGGTGATGCAGGTCACTATGATGTGCCATGCTGTCCTCCGATGGGGGCAGACACGTCCATCATTCGCACTCGTTTCTTCGGAGGTACTCCATGACCACCGCAACCACTGCGGCCGGCGCGGTGCCGAAGCGCTCTCGTGAGGAGTTCGGCGGACGCTGGGCGTTCATCCTCGCGGCGATCGGCTCCGCCGTCGGACTCGGCAACATCTGGCGTTTCCCCTACGTCGCCTATGAGAACGGTGGCGGCGCCTTCGTCATCCCCTACCTGGTCGCGCTGCTCACCGCAGGCATCCCGATCCTGTTCTTCGACTACGCGATCGGCCACCGCTTCCGCGGCGCCCCGCCCCTGGCCTTCCGCCGCCTGCACCGCGGCGCCGAGTGGATCGGCTGGTTCCAGGTCTTCATCTGCTTCGTGATCGCCGTCTACTACGCCGCCATCATCGCCTGGGCGATCATGTACACGTGGTTCTCCACGGATCACGCGTGGGGCGAGGACCCGGAGGGCTTCTTCTTCGGCACCCACCTGCAGATGTCCGAGAACCCGATGCCGTCCTTCGACTTCGTCTCGGCCGTCTTCTGGCCGATGCTGATCGTCTGGGTCATCTGCATCCTCTGCATGGGCTTCGGCGTCCGCAAGGGCATCGCCGCCGTCTCCATGGTCGGCATGCCGCTGCTCATCGTCATGTTCATCGTGCTCGTCGTGGTCGCCCTGACCCTGCCGGGCGCGGCCGTGGGGCTGAACGCCTTCTTCACCCCGAACTGGTCCGCGCTGCTCGAGCCGGGCGTCTGGATCGCCGCCTACGGCCAGATCTTCTTCTCCCTGTCCGTGGGCTTCGGCATCATGATCACCTACTCGTCCTACCTGAAGCGCCGCACCAACCTCACCGGCTCCGGCCTGGTGGTGGGCTTCTCCAACTCCGGCTTCGAGGTCCTCGCCGGCATCGGCGTGTTCTCCGCCCTCGGCTTCATGGCCCAGGCCTCCGGCATCCAGGTGAGCGACGTCGTCACCGGCGGAATCGGCCTGGCCTTCATCGCGTTCCCGACGCTGATCTCCCAGGCCCCGATGGGTGCCCTGATCGGCGTCCTGTTCTTCGGTTCCCTGGTGGTCGCCGGTCTCACCTCCCTGATCTCGATCCTGGAGGTCGTGGTGGCCGCCGTGAAGGACAAGCTGGGTCTCGGCCGCTGGGCCGCGGTGCTCATCGTGGTCGGCGGCTGTGCGGTCATCTCAATCGTGCTGTTCTCCACCACCTCCGGCCTGCAGCTGCTGGACACCTCGGATGCCTTCATCAACAACCTGGGCATCGTGGGCGCCGCGCTGATCGCCTGCGTCACCGTGGCGATCGTCCTGCGCAAGCTGCCGGTTCTGGTGGACCACCTCAACGCGATCTCCTCGTTCCGGGTGGGCACCATCTTCAAGGTCCTGGTCACCGTGGTCATCCCGCTGGTGCTGGCCTATCTGTGGATCTCGGACATCATCAACAAGGCCACCACCCCGTACGAGGGCTACCCGCTGGACTTCCTGGCCATCTTCGGCTGGGGCATGGTGGCCTCCGGCCTCGTCCTGGCGGTGGTGCTGTCCCTCGTCCCGTGGTCGAAGAAGTCCGCCCTGCACTCGGAGCGCAACGAGAACGAGTCCATCCAGACCGGTGCCATCCCCACCGTGTCCACGAAGGAGGCCTGACATGGATCCCATCGCCATCGTCATGATGATCGTCATGTGCGGTCTGATCTGGGGCGGCCTGCTGGCCTCCCTGCTGCACCTGATGAAGCACCCGGACGAGACGTCCGGCGTGCTGGGGACCGAGCCCGAGCCCGGCGACCCCCGCTACGTGCGCACCGGCGAGGACTGAACAGGTCCGCACCGCGCCGAAAGGACCCCGCCTCCTGCATCAGGAGGCGGGGTCCTCGTCGCTGCGGCGTCCGCCGCCCGGGTGCGCCGGCCTCAGCCCTTGGAGCCCATGGCGCCGACGATCTTCTGCATGACCGTCGGGTCCGCGAGGGTGGACGCGTCACCCGGATCGCGGCCCTCGGCCACGTCCTTGAGCAGGCGACGCATGATCTTGCCGGACCGGGTCTTCGGCAGCTCCGGGACCACGAGCACGCGCTTGGGCTTGGCGATCGGCCCGATGTCCTGGCCCACATGCAGGCGCAGCTGCTCCTCCATCTCGGCGGTGTCCGGGTCCTTCGCAGCGGCCTCCTCGGTGAGCAGGACGAACGCGTACACGGCCTCGCCGGTGGTGTCGTCCGCGGCGCCGACCACGGCGGCCTCGGCCACGGCCTCATGGGCCACCAGCGAGGACTCGATCTCTGTGGTGGACAGGCGATGGCCGGAGACGTTCATGACGTCGTCCACGCGGCCGAGCAGCCAGATGTCGCCGTCCTCGTCGTATCGGGCGCCGTCGCCGGCGAAGTACATGCCGAGGAAGCGGCTCCAGTAGGTCTCCTTGAAGCGCTGCGGGTCGCCCCAGATGCCGCGGAGCATGGACGGCCACGGCTCGCGGGCCACGAGGAACCCGGCGCCGGTGCCCTCCATGGGTGCGCCGGTCTCGTCCACCACACACAGATCCACGCCGGGGACGGGCCGCTGGGCCGAGCCCGGCTTCAGGGCGGTCACACCCGGCAGCGGGGTGAGCATGTGCGCGCCGGTCTCGGTCTGCCACCAGGTGTCCACGATCGGGCAGCGTTCCCCGCCGATGACCTCATGGAACCAGCGCCACGCCTCCGGGTTGATGGCCTCACCCACGGTGCCGAGCACGCGCAGGCTGGACAGGTCGTACTCGTCCGGGATCTGGCGGCCCCACTTCATGCAGGTGCGGATGGCGGTGGGGGCGGTGTAGAAGATCGTCACGCCGTACTTCTGGACGATCTCCCACCAGCGTCCCTGGTGCGGGGTGTCCGGGGTGCCCTCGTAGATCACCTGGGTGGCGCCGTTCACGAGCGGACCGTAGGCGACGTAGGAGTGGCCGGTCACCCAGCCGACGTCCGCGGTGCACCAGAAGACGTCGGTCTCCGGGTGCAGGTCAAAGGTGTCCCGGTGCGTGGCCGAGGCCTGCACCAGGTAGCCGCCGGTGGTGTGGAGGATGCCCTTGGGCTTTCCCGTGGTGCCGGAGGTGTAGAGGATGAACAGCGGGTGCTCGGCGTCGTGCCACACGATCTCGTGCTCCTCGGAGGCGGTGTCCACCACGTCGTGCCACCAGACGTCACGGCCCTCGACCATCTCGGTCTCGATCCCGTTGCGGCGCACCACGAGCACGTGGTCCACGGTGTGGCCGGGCTCCTTGAGCGCCTGGTCCACGGCGGGCTTCAGAGCGGAGGCCTTCCCCCGGCGGTAGGAGCCGTCGCAGGTCACCACCAGCGTGGCCTCGGCGTCGTCCACACGGGAGCGCAGGGCGTCCGAGGAGAACCCGCCGAACACCACGGAGTGCACGGCGCCGATGCGGGCGCAGGCGAGCATCGTGATGACGGCCTCGGGGATCATCGGCAGGTACACGGCCACGCGGTCGCCCTTGGCCACGCCGAGGGACTCGAAGGCGTTGGCCGCCTTGCGGACCTCGGCGGCCAGCTCCGCGTAGGTGTAGGTGCGGGTGTCGCCCGGCTCACCCTCGAAGTGGATGGCCACGCGGTCGCCGTGGCCGGCCTCCACATGGCGGTCCAGGGCGTTGTAGGCGGCGTTCGTGGTGCCGTCCGCGAACCACTTGGCGAACGGGGCGTCGGACCAGTCGAGGACCTCGGTGAAGTCCTGCTCCCAGTGCAGCTGCTCGCGGGCGCGGCGGGCCCAGTAGGCCAGGCGGTCCGCCTCGGCCTCCTCGTACAGCTCCGCGCCGGCCACGGCGTTCTTCGCGAACTCCTCGCTGGGCGGGTAGACGGTGACGTCCTCGGACATGGTTCTCCTTTCGGGGAGGGTGCACGGTCACCCGCCACCACATGCCTGTGATGCGGGCCACATCATTGCCTGTCGCAAGAATGCCGCCACGGCGGGGGTCGAGACAAGTACATGCCGTTGTGTGACGCGCGCCTAGAGTGGGTCACCGGACCCCGCCCCAGCCGAACAGGAGCACAGGACCCGTGAGCCGGACAGACCCAGGCGACCGAGCCGCCGTCGCGACCCCGACGGGGGAGACCCTGCTGGGACTGAAGCGCCGCGTGCGCAAGGTGCACCGCGTGCTGGGGCAGACGTATCCGTATGCCGTGGCAGAGCTGGACTTCACCACGCCGTTCGAGCTGCTGGTGGCCACGGTGCTGTCCGCGCAGACCACGGACGTGCGGGTCAATGCGGTCACCCCGGCCCTGTTCGCGCGGTTCCCGGACGCCACGGCCATGGCGGCCGCGGACGAGGTGGAGCTGCAGGAGCTGGTGCGCCCCACCGGCTTCTACCGGAACAAGGCGGCCGCCGTCCTCAAGCTCTCCCGCGAACTGGTCGAGCGCTTCGACGGTGAGGTGCCCGGGCGCCTCGAGGACCTCGTCACCTTGCCGGGGGTGGGCCGCAAGACGGCGTTCGTGGTGCTCGGCAACGCCTTCGGCCAGCCCGGCATCACGGTGGACACCCACTTCGGCCGGCTCGCCCGCCGCCTGGGCATGACCGAGCAGATCGACCCGGTGAAGGTGGAACACGAGGTCGCCGCGCTGTTCGAGAAGCGGGACTGGACCTCCCTGTCCAACCGCCTCGTCTTCCACGGCCGGCGCATCTGCCATGCGAAGAGGCCGGCGTGCGGCGCCTGCCCGGTGGCGCAGTGGTGCCCGTCCTACGGCGAGGGGGAGACCGACCCTCAGAAGGCGCAGCAGCTGCTCTCCTACGAGCTCAAGCCCGGCCGTGAGCAGCTGCACCGCCTCATGCTCGAAGGCAAGACCCGTCGCGAGCTGCGGGCGATGGGCTACGGCTTGGAGGCCTGACCGCCGCCGGCCCGCGCCCGGCGTGACGACGACGGCCGCTCGCCGCCGTCTGGCGGCTCGCCTCGTGCGGGGCGGGTCGTGAGACGGAGCCGTCGACTCAGTGGTCGTCGCGCAGCCGCGCCTCGATGTCCGCGACCGTGGCACGGGCGAACAGGCCCACGCCGGTCAGCGTGGCCGAGGCCGGGCCGCACCAGTCGCCGTAGCCGAGCAGGTAGAGGCCGTCCACGTCGGCGCTGGCTGTGCGCAGATGCTCGTGCATGCGCGGACGCCCGGACCGGGTGGGCTCCTGCAGCAGCGGGCGCAGGTGGCGCAGCTCCGGGCGGAATCCGGTGCACCACAGGACGTCGTCGAACCGCTGTTCGGTGCCGCGGACCGCCGCTGCCGCGGGTGCGCCGGCGCCGGAGGGCCAGCCGTGGCGGCGGCCGGCGTCCGTGTCCCAGGCGGCGCCGTGCGCGGTGAGCCGGGACGGGGCGGGGACGGCGTCCATCGCGCCGGCGTCCCGGGCCGCACGGACCGGCGGCACGGCCACGATGTCCCCGAGGTCCTCGCCCGGCGTGCCGACCTGCTCCGTCCGTCGGCCCAGCACGCGGGCGGAGGCCAAGCGGAACAGGACGCGGCCGTCCACGTCGTCCGGCATGAACCGGGGCGGGCGCTGGGTCGCCCAGGTGACAGCGGCGGCGGAGCCGTGCAGGTCCGCGGCGATCTGCGCTCCCGAGTTCCCTCCGCCCACCACCAGCACGCGACGGCCGGCGTACCCCTGCGGACCGGTGTAGGCCGAGGAGTGGCGCTGCCGTCCGGTGAAGTCCGCGGTGCCGGGCAGGGCGGGCACGAAGGGGCGGGTGAAGGAGCCGGTCGCCGAGACCACGGTGCGGGACAGGGCGAGGAGGCGGCCGTCGTCGTCCCTCAGCGCGAAGCGCCCGTCCTGCCGGGAGACGGAGGCGACGCGGACGCCTCGGCGGACGGGCAGGTCGTAGCGGGATTCGTAGTCGGCCAGGTAGTCCACCACGTGCGCGGCGTCCGGGTTGTCCTCGCCGGAGCCGGGCATCCGCCGGCCGGGCAGGGACGAGTGCTCGGCAGGGGAGAACAGGCGCAGCGAGGGCCAGTGGCGGGGCCAGGAGCCGCCGGGCTCGGAGGAGGCGTCGAACAGGGCGAACCGCGGGGCCGGGCCCGGGGAGCGGCCGCGCTCGACGTCCTGGGCCCAGCGCCGCAGGAAGTACCCGCACGCCAGCCCGGACTGGCCGGCGCCGACCACCGCGACGTCCAGCGGCTCGTCGAGAGCAGTCCCGTCCGCGGACGGCTCGGTGCGGGGTGCGGAGCCGGTGTCCATGGGGTGAGCGTAGCCGGGCCGGGCACTACGGTGGTGGGATGACCTCCGCCGCCTCCGCCCGCCCGAGCCTCGACGACGCGCACCGCGCCCTGCAGGACCTCGTGGCCGCGCACGGGGCGCCGGAGAACGCGTCCGGCCGGGAACCTGCATCGCTGACCCGGGTCCCGGCGGCCTCGGCCCGCACCTGGGGCTTCCGCTGGCCGTCCACGCCGGACGCCCGCGCCTCGGCGGTGCTGGTGCTGTTCGGCTCCCTGGACGACGTCCCGGCGCAGCACGCCTCCGCTGCCGTGCACCCGGACGTGGACGTGCTGCTGACCCAGCGCGCGGCCACCCTGCGCACGCACGCCGGACAGGTCGCGTTCCCGGGAGGCCGCGTGGACCCGGACGACGAGGACGTGGTGGCCACCGCCCTGCGTGAGGCCGAGGAGGAGACCGGCCTGGACCCCGCCGGCGTGGAGGTGCTCGGCGTCCTCCCGCCGGTGCCGGTGTCCGTGTCCGGCTACGTCATCCATCCGGTCATCGGCTGGTGGCGGGAGCCTTCCCGTGTGGCCGTGGTGGACCGCCAGGAGGCGGCCGCCGTGTTCCGCGTGCCTGTGGCTGATCTGGTGGCACCGGAGAACCGCTTCGTGGTCGCCCGGCCGGGTGGCCGGACGGGCATCACCCCCGGGTTCGGGGTCCAGGACCGCTTCGTCTGGGGCGTCACCGCCGCCATCCTGGACCGCATCCTCCACCTGCTGGACTGGGACACCGCCTGGGACAAGTCCGTGGTGCTCGACGCCGAGACCCGCCGCCCCGTCTCCGGCTGACCTCTCCTGCACAGGGTGCCCGCCGGCGGCCCTGTGTCCACAGATCGGCCCGAGGCGTCCCCGGCGCGGACGCCGGGAGATGGACTGGGGGACATGCGTCCCTTCGTGCCCGAGCCTCCCGTGATCGCCCGCCCTCGCCGCCGCCTGCGGCACCCGGACCTGATCGGCCGGCTCCGCAGGGCCCGTGAGCCCGAGCCCGCTGCGCAGCCGCGTCCCGACGACGGCTCCCTCTCCGCTGCCTGCGCCGTCGCCGGGAACGTGTCATCGCCTGCCGTCGACCAGGCGATGACGCCGCCGGCGTGGGTGGACCGGGCCCGGTCCTGGCTGGCCGGACGTCAGGCGAGGGGCGACGACGACGGCGAGGCGGCCGCCGTCGGGACCGGCGGTGAGCCGACCGAGCAGGCCTGCCGCGCGGCCGTGGAGGCCGTGGCGGAGCAGGACGGCCTCGTGCTGACGGCAGGTGGGGCGGCCGAGCGGGCCCGGCTGCTGGCCGATGAGCTGTCCGGGTTCGGCCCGCTGGCACCGCTGGTGCGGGCGGACGGGGTGACCGATGTGCTCGTGGACGGGAACGGGAGGGTGTGGACCGACGGCGCGGACGGGCTGCGGCAGACCGGGACGATCCTGCCGCCCGAGCGGGCGCGGCAGCTGGCGGTGCGCCTGCTGCACCGGGCCGGCCGACGCCTCGACGCCGCCGTGCCGCTGGCCGACGCCCGCGTGGACGGGATCCGCGTGCACGCCGTGCTGCCGCCGCTGTCCGGGGCGGGGCCGCTGCTGAGCCTGCGCGTGCCGTCACGGCGCAGACCGAGCCTGGCCGTGCTCGCCGAGGGCTGGCCGGACGGCGAACGGTGGCAGGCGGCGGTGCGGCACCTGGTGGCCGCGCACGCGACCGTGCTGGTCTCCGGGGCGACCGGCACCGGCAAGACGACGCTGCTGTCCGCCGCGTTGGGGGAGGCGGACCCGGCGGAGCGGATCATCACCGTGGAGGACACCCTGGAAGCGGCTCCGGCGCATCCGCATGTGGTCTGCCTGCAGGCGCGGTCGGCCAACGCCGAGGGGGCCGGAGAAGTCGGGCTGGCCGAGCTGATCCGGCAGGCGCTGCGCATGCGGCCGGACCGGCTGGTGGTGGGCGAGTGCCGTGGCGCGGAGGTGGCCGAGATGCTCACCGCCCTGAACACCGGCCACCAGGGCGCGTGGGGGACCCTGCACGCCAACTCCGCCGACGACGTGCCCGCACGCCTGACCGCCATGGGCGCGCTGGCCGGATGGTCCGCCGAGGCGCTGACCGCCCAGGTGCACGCCGGCGTGGACGCGGTGCTCCACCTGCGCAGGGACGCGGCCGGGCGGCACCCGGTGTCCCTGGCCGTGCCCGTGGTTGAGGAGCACGGGGCGGGGCTGCGCATGCTGCCGGTGCTCACGGACGTGGACGGCCGGGCGGTGCGCGGCCCCGGATGGGACGTGCTCGCGGCCCGGCTGAAAGGGCGGGCCCCGTGAGGGCGCGGCTTCCCAGCCGGCTGCCCAGCTGGCGGCCCAGCCGAGTCGGGGCGAGGTGGCGCCGGTGGACGGCCGTGCGGACCGGTGCCGCGGACCGGCAGCGGCTGCGGTTCGTCGAGGCCGTGCGCCGCTGGGCCGCGCTGCTGCGCACCGGTTCGGGTGAGGGGCAGGCGTGGAGGCTGGTGGCTGACCGGGAGGACGTCTGCGTGCGCCCTGAGCCGGGGTGCTGCCTCGGCCACAGCCTGCGCGGCCTGGCCGCCGCCGTGGAGCTCGGGGCTGACCCGCGGCGGGTGTCCGGACCGAGCGGAGTGGTCGAATGGCAAACGCTGCTGGCGCTGCTTCAGGTCTGCCGGGCCTCGGGTGCGGCGCCGGCGGAGACGGCCGAGCGGTTCGCGGACGCCTCCGCCGCCGAGCTGGACGCCGAACGGGCCCGACGCGCCGCGGCGGCCGGACCGAAGTCCACCGTGACGCTGTTGCGCTGGATGCCGCTGGGCGGGCTGGGGATCGCCTGGCTGCTCGGGGCGGGGCCGGATTCCCTGCTCGGCGACCGGCTCGGCTGGTTGGTCCTCACCGCCGGGGTGCTGTTCGCCGCGGTCGGGCACGTCTGGGCGCAGAGCCTGCTGCGCACTGCCGCCGGCCCCGGGCGTGAGGTGGACGCCGCCGCCTGGCTGGACGTCACCGCGGCGCTGCTGCGCTCGGGGGCCTCGCTGGTCGGGGCGCTCGAGCGGGCCGCCGTGGCCCTGCCGGGTGGGCAGCGACTGCGGCCGGTGCTGGCCCGGCTGCGCTGGGGCGCCGACTGGGACGAGGCGTGGGAGGACCTGGCGGATGAGGAGCTGGCGGAGCTGGGCCGACGCCTGCAGCCGCTGCACACCTCGGGCATGGCCGGGGCCGCCGGTCTCACCCAGGCGGCCAGGGCCGTCCGACAGGAGCGGCGCCGCACCGCCGAGCTGGCCGCCGAACAGCTGGCCGTACGCCTGGTGGTCCCGCTCGGTCTGTGCCACCTGCCGGCCTTCGTCTGCCTCGGCGTGCTGCCCCTGCTGCTGATGATGCTGCGCGGACCGTGATGAGGGAGCGGCAAGCGGCACGCCGGGGGCGAAAGTCCGCCGGCGCAGCCCCGAACCGGCCCGTCCCGTCCTCCACAGCCGACCGACACGCCGTGCCTGTCCACGGCGCGCCCGAGCGGCCCGGCAGCGGCACCACGGAATGCAGAAGCCTGGAGACATCGGGCATCCGGCCCGGCAGGTCCGCACCGACGCGGACCGTCACACCGATGGAGGGAAACATCATGAACCACACCGCCCAGGACACCGAGAACGCCCGCGTCGTCGCCGCGGCCTCCGAGGCCGCGGCGGAGGCCGTCCAGCTCGCCGCCGTCAAGGCCCTCGGCGCCCGCCGCGCGGCGTCCTGGTCCGCCCGGCTCCAGGACGACACGGGCGCCACCACCGCCGAATACGCCATCCTCACGCTCGCTGCGGTGGGCTTCGCCGGCGTCCTCGCCCTGGTGCTCTCCAGCGGCGACGTGCAGGGCATGCTCGCCGACCTCGTGGGCGAGGCGCTGAACCGTGGCTGACGTCCACACCGATCTGCTCCGGGCCGGGCGCCAGACCGTCGCCCGGCCCGGGGCCGACCGCCCGCGGCGCCCCCACGCCCGGGCCACCGCCTGCCTGCGCGCGGACCGCGGTGCCGTCACCGCCGAGTACGCGGCGCTGCTGCCGGTGGCGGTGCTGGTCATCGCCGCCGTGGTCGCCACGGGCGGGGTCGGCCTGCAGCAGGTCCGCAACCAGGACGCCGCCGGGGCCGCGGCTCGCATCATCGCCCGCGGCGACTCCCCGGAGCAGGCGGCCCAGGCCGTCACCCGGATGGCGGGGGAGGGCGCCTCGGTCGACCACCACGACGACGGCACCTGGGTCTCCGTGACCGTCGCCCGGGGTGCCCCCGGGCCCCTCGGCTGGCTCCCCGACCTGCAGGTGAAGGCGGAGGCCTCAGCACCGAACCAGAGGGCGCAGACCGGTCCCGCACCGGCGAACCCACCGGCCGACGGGGATGCTCCGGCGCCGGAGCCGGCGCCGTCGTCCGAGCCGACACCCGACGCCGAGGAGGGCGAGGGGCCATGAGCGGCACGCTCACCGCCCTCGGGACGGCCTCGCTGGGACTGGGGCTCTGCGTGCTGGTCGCCGGCGTGGGCCAGGGAGCCCACACCGCGGCCGTGGCCAGCGGCGCGGCGGACCTGGCGGCGCTCGCCGCCGCGGATGCCCTGCGCGGGATCGACCCCACCGGCACGGACGCCTGCGCCCTCGCTGAGACGACGGCCGAGCGCAACGGTGCCCGGCTGGTCTCCTGCGAGCCCGGCGACCAGTCCACCGTCACGGTCACCGTCGCCGTGGAGCAGGCCTTCGGTGCCGACGCGGAGGCCACCGCCAAGGCGGGCCCGCCGTGACTCAGGCCTCGTCGTCCGCGGCCGCCGTCGGCGCGAACCCGGCCGGCAGGACCTGCTCGGCGGGCACCTCCGCCAGGTCGTCGAACGTCCGGGACAGCAGCGCCAGCACGGTGAGGGCGCCGCCCTTGTCCAGAGGCGAGTTGCGGTTGCCGCACTTGGGGGACTGCACGCAGGAGGGACAGCCGTCCTCGCACTCGCAGGTCGCCACGGCGGCCGCGGTCGCCTCCACCCAGCGGCGCGCCTGCGCGAACCCGCGCTCGGCGAAGCCGGCGCCGCCGGGGCGGCCGTCGTAGACGAACACGGTGGGCACGCCGGTGTCCGGGTGCAGGACCATGGAGACACCGCCGATGTCCCAGCGGTCGTTCGAGGCCACCAGCGGCATCATGCCGATCATCGCGTGCTCGGCCGCATGCAGGGCGCCCGGCAGCCGGTCCGTGGTCAGTCCGGCGGCCACCAGCTCCTGAGACGTCGCCTGGTACCAGACCGCCTGCGTGAACAGGTCCCTCGCCGGCAGCTCGAGCGGCTCCTCGCCGAGGACCTCACCGGAGATCAGCGCCTTGCGCTGGAAGGACACCACCTGGGTGGTCACGCGGACGTCGCCCACGGACCAGCGCACCGAGGACCCTGCCGACGCCACCTGGCGGACGACGCCCTGGATCTCGATCTCGGTGACGTCCCGGGCGTTGGTGAAGTAGTCCGGCCACGCCCGCTGCACGATCACCGCGTGCGCGTCCTCGTCCAGCTCCAGCACCAGGTATGTCCGGTTCTGATGGATGTACACCGCGCCCGGGTGTGCCTGGTAGTGGGTCTGCGGGGAGTCCATGGTGCCCAGCAGTGCCCCGGACTCGGCCTCGATGATCTGCACGGGCCCGCCGCCGTCGTCCCGCAGGGACACCATGCCCGCCGCATGCTCCGGGTGGGTCCAGAACCAGCCGGCCGGACGTCGGCGCAGCAGCCCCTGCTCGCAGAGCCGCTCCACCAGTGCCCGCACCGCGCCCGGTTGCCCGAACCTCGGCAGGTCCTCCGGCGTCAGCGGCATCTCCGCGGCCGCCGCGCACAGCTGCGCCCCCAGCAGATGAGGGTTCTGCGGGTCCACCACGGTGTCCTCCACGCCGAGGTCGAACACGGCCTCCGGGTGCTCCACCAGGAAGGTGTCCAGCGGGTCGTCCGAGGCCACGAAGAACGCCAGGGACTCGCCGCCGGAGCGCCCGGCCCGGCCGATCTGCTGGAAGAACGAGGCGCGTGTGCCGGGCCAGCCGGCCACCACCACGGCGTCCAGGCCGGCGATGTCGATGCCCATCTCCAGGGCCGGCGTCGAGGCCATGCCGAGCAGCTCGCCGGAGCGCAGCTGCGCCTCCAGCTCGCGCCGCTCCTCCGGCAGATACCCGGAGCGGTACGCGGCGATCCGGCCGCCCAGCCCCGGCTCGACCTGATCGAGCTGGCTGCGCGCGATCGAGGAGATGGACTCGGCCCCGCGCCGGGACGTGATGAACGCCAGCGTCCGTACGCCCTGCAACGCCAGGTCCGTCACCAGGTCCGCCGCCGTGGCGGTGGCCGAGCGGCGCACCGGCGCCCCGTGCTCGCCACGGCGGTCGGTCAGCTCCGGCTCCCAGAACGCCACGGTCACCGCGCCGTGCGGGGAGCCGTCCTCGGACACCTGCACGGCCTCGGCGCCGATGAGCTGGGAGAAGTGCTCGGCCGGGGCCGCCGAGGTCGCCGAGGCGCCCATGAACACCGTCTCGGCCCGGTCCCGCCGGTAGTGCGCGGCGATCCGCCGCAGCCGCCGCAGCAGGATCGCCACCTGGGAGCCGAAGACGCCGCGGTAGGTGTGTGACTCGTCCACCACCACGTAGGCCAGGCGCCGGAAGAAGTCAGCCCAGCGCTCGTGGTGGGGCAGGATCCCCACGTGCAGCATGTCCGGGTTGGTCAGGATCACGGAGGCGTGCTGCCGGGCCCACACACGCTCGGCCGGGTCGGTGTCCCCGTCGTAGGGGGCCACCTGCAGCTCCGGCATCCCCTGGGCCGCGATGCGCGTCCAGGAGGCCAGCTGGTCCGCGCCCAGGGCCTTGGTGGGGGACAGGTACAGCACGGTCGCCCGCGGATCCTTGGCCAGCGTGGACGCCACGGCCAGCTGGTAGGCCAGCGACTTGCCGGAGGCGGTGCCGGTGGCCACCACCACGTGGCGGCCGTCCAGGGCGGCCTGCGCGGCCTGGACCTGGTGGGACCAGGGCCGTTCGACCCCGAGCGCACGGAGGGCCCGCACGAACCCCTCGGGGGTGCGTGCGGGCCAGTCGACCGGTCGGGCCGGCCGGGCAGGCAGGTGACGGATGTGCCTGACCTGCTCCGGAAGGCGACGGCGGCCGAGGGCCGCGCAGATCGACGCCGCATGCTCACCGCCGGAAGGCGAGGGGCCGCCGTCGGGAACGGGTCCCGGGGCGGCGGAGCCCCACGGATCCGGGGTGGAGGAGGAGTCGGTCACCTACTCATCGTGCCAGTGTGCTCCGGGCTCGGGATGGACTCGCCGTCACCGCGGACCCAGATGGAGACCGGGGCGAGGTCGTTCCAGCCGAGGTGGCCGTAGAGCATCTGCCCGTCCGGGGAGGCCACGAGCAGGCCCTCGGAGATGTCGCCCTGGCTCATCGCCTCGCTGGTCAGATAGCGCATCACCAGGGAGCCGAGGCCCTTGCGGCGGTGCTGCGGGGAGGTCCAGATGCGGTCGTACACCGCGGTCGAGCCGGAGAAGGTCACCCAGCCCATGGCGGCCAGCTCGTCCTCGCCCTCGGGGGCGGTGGAGGCGCCGGTCGCCATGATCCGCAGGCGGCGGCTGCCGGTGACGGGCTCGTCCACGTGCGCCTCGTAGCCGTCCGGCATCAGCGGGGGCTCCACGTCCTGGACCTCGAGGTCCATCTCCACGGACATGAGGCGTTCGGAGTCCACGGCCTGCTTCAGCCCGGCGCCGGGCAGGTCCGCCTCGGCCTCGCCGAAGACGGTCACCATGCGTTCCGGGTGCTCGTCGAGATCCTTGAGGATGGGGTCGAGCTCGGCCTGCGTCGGGGCCACGAGCACGTACTCCCACGCCGCGGGGACGTCCATCGTGGCGCGCCCCGAGCCGCCCGGGATCATGCCCGCCGGGCGCGAGGTGCGCAGCGCGGAGCGGGTCCGTCCGTCCTGGCGGGTCTCGTAGCCGCGGGAACGCGACCAGGCCTCGAACCAGGTGTCCACCAGTGCGTCGTCCTTGAAATCCGTCATGGCTCCGACACTACCTGCCGTTGTGAGGTCGGCCACGCCGTGTGACCGGATCGGTACCTTGTGTGCCGCACTAGGCTGATCGCCGATGAGCCCCTCGACCGTCTCCCGCATCGCCCTCTACTACCGCTTCGCCCCGCTGTCCGACCCGGAGGCCGTGCGCCTGTGGCAGCGCGCCCTGTGCCGCCAGCTGGGCCTGACCGGGAGGATCATCGTCTCCCCGCAGGGCATCAACGGCACGGTCGGCGGGCCGGTGGACGCGGTGAAGCAGTACGTGAAGCAGACCCGCGAGCACCCGGCCTTCCGGGACCTGGACGTGAAGTGGTCGGACGGTTCGGCCGAGGACTTCCCGCGGCTGTCCGTGAAGGTGAAGCCGGAGCTCGTGGCGTTCGGCGCCCCGGAGCGCATCGAGGTGGACGAGCACGGCGTGGTCGGCACCGGCGAACACCTGAGCCCGCAGCGGGTCAACGAGCTCGTGGCCGAGCGCGCCGACACGGACCGCCCGGTCGTGTTCCTGGACGGGCGCAACACCGTGGAGGCCCAGATCGGGCGCTTCGAAGGGGCCGTGGTGCCCGAGGCGCAGACCACCCGGGACCTGCTGGCGGCCGTGGACTCCGGCGCCCTGGACCACCTCAAGCACTCCCCGGTGGTCTCCTACTGCACCGGCGGGGTGCGCTGCGAGATCCTCTCCGCCCTGCTGCGTCAGCGCGGGTTCGAGGAGGTCTACCAGATCGACGGCGGCATCGTCCGCTACGGGGAGGCCTTCGGGGACTCCGGGCTCTGGCACGGCGAGCTCGCCGTCTTCGACCGCCGCCTGTCCACCCGGTTCACCGAGGACGCGGAGACCATCGGCCGCTGCCACGGCTGCCAGGCCCCCACCTCGGACCTGCGCAACTGCGTCGACCCCGCCTGCACGACCCTCACCGTCCGCTGCGCGGACTGCGCCCAGGACACCGCCTGGACCTGTCCCGCCTGCACCGCCCGGAGCACTGCATGAGCACCGCCTCTCCCGTCCCCGCCGCCCCGTCCGGCACCGGCTCGCACGGCGCCGCCCCGTCCGGGGCCGTCCCGCCGGCACCGAGCCTCACCCCGACGACGGCCGCCAGGCTGGCCGCCGACCTCGCCGCCCTGCCCTACACCACCGGGGCCGTGGAGGCCCTGCTGGGCCCCATGGCCGTGTCCGCCCTGGACCGCGAGCACGCTGAGGCGGCCCGCGCCGTCCTGGCCGCCGGCGTCTCGGAGCCGGACTGCCCGCTGGCCGCGATGGCCGGCGCCTTCATGCTCGGAGACCCGGTCCCCGCCGCGGACCTCGCCGCCGCCGTCCCCGCCCTCGGCCTGGACGGGCTGCGCGAGGCCGGACTGCTCATGGACGCCCACCCGGGCGACCCGGAGGGCACTGTCCGTGCCGCCTGCGACCTCTCTCCCTATGACGCGGACGAGCCGGGGCCGATGTGGGTCGCCTCGGACCAGACCGCCCTGCAGCGGCGCGGCCCCTTGCCGGCTGAGCACGTCCTCGGCGTCGGCCGCGCCTCGCTCACCCTGGCCGGGGCCGTCCAGCGCCGAGCGGTGGACACTGCCTTGGACCTCGGCACCGGCTGCGGCATCCAGACCTTGCACCTGCTCGCCCACGCCCGCCACGTCACCGCCACGGACCTGGCGCCGCGCTGCCTGGACTACACCCGGTTCAACCTGCTGCTCAACGCGGACGTGCTGGGCCTGGACCGGGAGAACCTGGGCGAGCGCGTGGAGCTGCTGGCCGGGGACATGCTCACCCCGGTGGCCGGCCGCCGCTTCGACATGGTGGTGTCCAACCCGCCGTTCGTGATCACCCCGCGCACGGACCCGGACGCCCCGGTGATGGTCTACCGGGACGGCGGACGCGAGGGGGACCGGCTGGTGGCCGAGTTCATCAGCGCGATCCCGGCGCATCTGAACCCCGGCGGCACTGCGCAGATGCTCGCCAACTGGGAGATCCCCGCGGCGGAGTCAGGCGCCGACGACGGCCCGCTCGCCTCCGCCTCGGCGGGTGCCTCGACCGCCTCGGCGGGTGGTTCCTCAGCCGAGTCCTGGGACGCCCGTCCCCGGCGCTGGGTCGCCGAGGGGGCGGCCGCCGTCTCCGCGGCCGAGGGCCGCGACGTGCCGGTGCAGGCGTGGATCATCCAGCGGGACCTGCAGGACGCCGCCGGCTACGCCGAGACCTGGTTGCAGGACTCCTCGCTGGAGCTGGACCCGGAGCAGTACCAGCGCCGCTACGCCCAGTATCTGGCGGACTTCGCCGCCCGCGGCGTCAGGGGCGTCGGCTTCGGCCACGTGTGGCTGCGCCGCCCCGCCGCCGATGGCTCCCAGGCAGGAGCGTGGACCCACACCGAGGAGCTGACGCAGCCGATCGACGACGCGATCGGCGGCGCCTGGGCGGCCGCCGTCGCCCGCCGCGACCGGCTCGCCGCGGGCCGGGGCACAGACCGCGTCGAGGCAGCGGATCACGGTGCGGCCTCGGACCACGCCGAGGCCACGGACCACGGTGAGGGGCCCGCCGGAGGCGAGGGGGCCGTCGTCGGGAAGGGGGTCGGGGCGGACCCGGCCCTGGCGACCCTGCGCTCGCTGCACCTCACGGTGGCCGCGGACGTGACCGAGGAGCGCCACCAGCGCTTCGGCGCCGAGCACCCGGAGGTCATCCTGGCCCGGCAGGGGGCCGGATTCCGCCGCACCGCCCGCCTGGACACCGCCACCGCGGGGCTGCTCGCGGCCAGCGACGGGGAGCTGACGGTCGGGCAGATCGTCGGGGCGCTCGGCGCGCTGCTGGAGCTGGACGAGAGGGCGCAGACCGCTCTGCTGGTCGCCGTCCGTGAGCTGTACGAGGACGGGTTCCTTGTGGAGGTGGGCTGAGCGGGCGGGGCCGTGGCGCTGCCACGGCCCACCCGCCCGGAGCCGGGCGAGAGGACCTGTGTCCGCCTCCGGCGGACAGACCCGCGCTGGGGCCTGTCCGGCTCCGGGCGTTATCGTGGGCACCGCGTGCCCCTACGATGTGGGGACGCCCGCCCGATGCCGGCGCGCTCCGTGCACCGGCCCGGGACCACCGCCTTCCCCGTCCGAGGAGGACCCCCCTTGTCCACGTCATCCGCTTCCGTGACCAGCACCGTGCCCGAGGGCAAGAAGCTCGTCATCGTGGAGTCGCCCGCCAAGAGCAAGTCGATCGCCAAGTACCTCGGCGACGGCTGGGTGGTGGACTCGTCCGTGGGGCACATCCGTGACCTCCCCAAGCCCTCGGACCTGCCGGCGGACATGAAGAAGGGTCCGTTCGGCAAGTTCGCCGTGGACACGGAGCACGGCTTCGAGCCGTACTACGTGGTGTACCCGGACAAGAAGAAGAAGGTCACCGAGCTCAAGCGCGCGCTCAAGGACGCGGACGCGCTCTACCTCGCCACCGATGCCGACCGCGAGGGCGAGGCCATCGCGTGGCACCTGCTGCAGACCCTCAAGCCCAAGGTCCCCGTGTACCGCATGACCTTCGGCGAGATCACCAAGGAGGGCATCGCCCGCGGCCTGGAGAACATCCGCGAGCTGGACACCGCCCTCGTGGACGCCCAGGAGACCCGCCGCATCCTGGACCGCCTGTTCGGCTACGAGCTGTCCCCGGTGCTGTGGCGCAAGGTCTCCCGCGGCCTGTCCGCCGGCCGCGTGCAGTCCGTGGCCACCCGCCTGGTGGTGGAGCGCGAGCGCGAGCGCATGGCGTTCGTGGCCGCCCAGTACTGGGGTGTGGAGGGCACCTTCACCGTGAACGAGGGCGCCGTCTCCTCCGGTGCCGTGGGCTCGAGCTTCACCGCCCGCCTGTCCACCGTGGACGGCGTCCGCGTGGCCACCGGCCGCGACTTCGACGACGCCGGGCAGCTGAAGGCCTCCGCAGGCAAGAAGGTCGCCCACCTGGACGAGGCCGCCGCCGGCTCGCTGGCGCAGGGGCTCACCGGCGCCTCCTTCACCGTGGACGCCGTGGAGGACAAGCCGTACACCCGCCGCCCGGCCGCCCCATTCACCACCTCCACGCTGCAGCAGGAGGCCTCCCGCAAGCTGCGGATGTCCTCGCGTGTGTCCATGCAGGTCGCCCAGCGCCTGTACGAGAACGGCTACATCACCTACATGCGTACCGACTCGGTGAACCTGTCCCAGGAGGCCGTGAACGCGGCCCGGACGCAGGCCACCGAGCTCTATGGTGCCGCCTCGGTGCCCGAGAAGCCCCGCGCCTACGCCAAGCGCAGCGAGTCCGCGCAGGAGGCCCACGAGGCGATCCGTCCCGCCGGCGACTCCTTCCGCACCCCGGCGCAGGTGAAGGACGAGCTCCGCCCGGACGAGTTCCGCCTCTACGAGCTGATCTGGAAGCGCACCGTGGCCTCCCAGATGGCCGACGCCAAGGGCTACACCGCCACCCTGCGCTTCTCCGCCGCCGCGGCCGACGGCCGCGTGGCCGGATTCTCCGCCTCCGGCACCGTGATCACCTTCAAGGGCTTCCTGGACGCCTACGAGGAGGGCAAGGACGCCGGCGCAGAGGACGAGTCCAAGGACTCCATGGGCCGCCGCCTGCCGGAGCTGTCCCAGGGCGACACCCTCACCGGCGACCCCGTGGAGCCCACCGGCCACGAGACCACCCCGCCGGCCCGCTACACCGAGGCCTCGATCGTGGCCGAGCTGGAGCGCCGCGAGATCGGCCGCCCGTCCACCTACGCGCCCACGATCTCCACGATCATGGACCGCGGCTACGTGACCAAGCGCGGCAACGCCCTGGTCCCGTCCTGGACCGCCTTCTCCGTGATCGGACTGCTCGAGGACTACTTCGGCCAGTACGTGGACTACGACTTCACGGCCCGCATGGAGGACGACCTCGACCGCATCGCCGCCGGCGAGCTGGCCCGCGACGCCTGGCTGCAGACCTTCTACTTCGGCGCCGAGGACGGCGACGAGGGCCTGCGGAACATCGTGGAGAACCTCGGGGACATCGACGCCCGGGCCGTGAACTCCCTGCCCATCACGGACGAGATCACCCTCCGCGTGGGCCAGTACGGCCCCTACCTGGAGAAGCCGCTGCCCGCGGACGCCGAGGCCGGCACCACCCCGCCGCGCGCCAACGTCCCGGAGGACCTGGCCCCGGACGAGCTCACCGCCGCCAAGGCCGAGGAGCTCTTCGCCACCGCCAAGCCGTCCGAGCGCCTCCTCGGCCAGGACCCGGAGACCGGCCGGGACATCGTGGCCAAGGACGGCCGCTACGGGCCGTACGTCACCGAGGTCATCCCAGAGATGACCGAGGAGCAGGTGCAGGCCTGGATGGACGCCCAGCCCACCGAGTACTACAAGAACGGCAGACCCAAGCCGAAGAAGAAGCCGAAGAAGGAGAAGCCGCGCACCGGCTCCCTGTTCACGTCCATGGACCTGGACACCGTCACCCTGGAGCAGGCGCTGCAGCTGATGTCCCTGCCCCGTGTGGTCGGTGCGGACGCCGAAGGCGAGCAGATCACCGCCCAGAACGGCCGCTTCGGCCCGTACCTGAAGAAGGGCACGGACTCCCGGTCGCTGCAGTCCGAGGAGCAGATCTTCTCCATCACCCTGGAGGAGGCCCTCGAGATCTACGCCCAGCCCAAGCAGCGCGGCCGCGGCGCCGCGAAGCCGCCGCTGGCCGAGTTCGGCGAGGACCCGGTGTCCGGCAAGAAGGTCGTGGTCAAGGACGGCCGCTTCGGCCCGTACGTCACGGACGGCCAGACCAACATCACCGTCCCGCGGGGCAAGGACCCGGCGCAGCTGACGGCCGAGGAGGCCTACCAGCTGCTGGCGGACAAGCGCGCGAAGGGCCCGGCCACCCGCGGCGGCGCCAAGAAGCCGGCGGCCCGCAGGGCACCGGCCAAGAAGACCACCACACGGAAGAAGGCCTGAACACCATGCGCCTCGGCGTTCTGGACATCGGGTCCAACACCGTCCACCTGCTGCTCGTGGACGCCCACCCCGGGGCCCGTCCCGTCGCCTACGCGGAGCACAAGCGCTCCCTTCCGCTGATCCGCTACCAGGACGCCGACGGCGCCATCACGGAGGAGGGCCAGCAGGAGCTCGTGGGATTCGTCCGTGAGGCCGCCGCCTTCGCGGAGGAGCACCGGGCCGAGGACATGATCTCGTTCTGCACCTCCGCGATCCGCGAGTCCGCCAACGGCGCCGCCGTGCTGGACCGCGTGCAGGCGGAGACCCGCGTGCACCTCTCGGAGCTCACGGGGGACCAGGAGGCGGCCATGACCTACTTCGCCGTGCGGCGCTGGCAGGGCTGGGACGCCGGATCCATCCTGAACTTCGACATCGGCGGCGGCTCCTTCGAGATCGCCTACGGCCAGGACGAGCTGCCCTCGCACGCGCTGTCCCTGCCGCTGGGCGCCGGCCGTCTCACCCGCGACTGGATGCCGGAGGACCCGCCCAGCCCCAAGGCGGTGAAGAAGCTGCGCAAACACGTGGAGAAGCGGCTCGAGGAGGCCTACGCCGCCTTCCCGCGCGTCGAGTCCCCCGTGGTGGTCACCGCCACCTCGAAGACGTTCCGTTCGCTCGCCCGGATCACCGGGGCGGCGCCTTCGGCGGCGGGCCCCTTCGTGAAGCGCCACCTGCGCGCGGACGACCTGCACCTGTGGGTGAACCGCCTCGCGGCGATGACCATCGCCGAGCGGGCGGAGCTGCCCGGCGTCTCGGAGGTCCGCGCGCACCAGGTGTTCGCCGGGGCGATCGTCGCGTTGGCGGCGATGCGCACGTTCGGCATCGCCCAGCTCGAGATCTGCCCGTGGGCGCTGCGCGAGGGCCTGATCCTCAACCGCCTCGATGCGCTCATGCTCGAAGGGCACCTCACCCGTGACGGCCGGCCCGGAGTCGGACACGTGAACCTCAACACGGACACCCTCCTTCCGGGGCTGAGTCTGGGGGTGCGCTGACCATGCCGGACTCCTCCGCCCACCTGGCCCCGGCCCCGCGCTTCGGCGCGGACATCCCGGTGACGCTCTCGTCGTCGTCGGTCTTCCCCCTGGGGACCCAGGACGTGTTCGCCACGGCCGAGGACCTCGGCTACGACGGCGTGGAGGTGATGGTCACCCACAACGCCTTCAGCCGTGATGCCGACCGTCTGGTGAAGCTCTCCGAACGCCACGGCCAGCCGATCGACTCGATCCATGCCCCGACCCTGCTGTTCACCCAGCAGGTGTGGGGCTCCGCGTGGTCCAAGATCCGCCGCTCCGTGGAGCTGGCGCAGGCCGTGGGCGCGGCCACCGTGGTGGCCCATCCGCCGTTCCGCTGGCAGGGCACGTACGCGGTGCGCTTCGCCGAGGGGATCCAGGAGCTGATGGCGGAGACCGGTGTGGTGATCGCGGTGGAGAACATGTACCCGTGGCGGGCCTACGGCAGGGAGGCCAAGATGTATCTGCCGCACTGGAATCCGCTGCCCGAGCCCTACGAGCACATCTGCTGGGACTTCTCCCACGCGGCCATCGCCCGCGTGGACTCTCTCGACGCCGTCCGCGAGCTCGGGCCCCGGCTGCGGCACGTGCACCTCACCGACGGCAACGACTCCGGCAAGGACGACCACCTGGTCCCCGGCGAGGGCACCCAGCCCGTCGCCGAGTCCCTGCGCCATCTGGGTCGAGTGGGTCTGGCCGGTACCGTGTGTGTGGAGGTCGGCACCCGCGGCGTCGAGTACGCCAGGCAGCGCGAGGAGAAGCTCGCCGCATCCCTCGCCTTCGCCCGCGAGCACCTCGCCGCCTCTGGGCCGGCCGCCTGAACGAGACCACCGATCCGTCGAAGGAGCGATCCACCCCATGACGCAGACCCCCACCGACGCCCGCATCGCCATCCTCGGACTGGGCACCATGACCGGCGCCATCCTGGCCGGGATGCTGGACCAGGGGGTGCCCGCGGAGAACGTCGTGGCCACCACCCGCTCCGCGGCCTCCGCCGAGAAGGCCGCCGCACGGCACGGGGTGACCGTGACCTGTCAGGAGCAGGACCCGCAGGCCAACCACGCCGCCGTCGCCGAGGCGGACATCGTGCTCGTCGGCGTCAAGCCGAAGGACATGGTCGCCACCCTCAAGGACCTGGCGCCGTCGCTGCGCCCGGACACGGTGGTGGTCTCCGTGGCCGCCGGCGTCACCTCCGCCACCCTGGCCGCCGTGCTGCCGGAGGGCCAGCCGATCGTGCGCACCATGCCGAACACCCCGCTGACCGTCGGCTCCGGCGTGGTCGGCGTGGCCGAGGGGCCGACCGTCACCGCCGCGCAGTCCGCCGCCGTGCGTGCCCTGTTCGCCGGCTCCGGCCTGGTGGTGCCCGTGGAGGAGGAGCAGCTCTCGGCCGTGGTGGCCACCGCCGGCTCCGCCCCGGCCTATGTGTTCCTGCTCGCCGAGCTGATCGCCGCCCACGGCGCGCAGATGGGCCTGGACGCCGAGGCCGCCGAGGCCATGGCCGCCGCCACCGTGAAGGGCGCCGGCATCATGCTCCAGCAGGAGGGCGCCAAGGCCGAGGACCTGCGCAAGGCCGTGATGAGCCCGAACGGCACCACCGAGAAGGCCGTTGAGGCCTTCCTCGACGGCGGCATGGAGGACCTCGTGAACCGCGCCATGGACGCAGCCGCGAAGCGCGACGCAGAAATGGCCGAGGAGTTCCGCGCCTGACCTCAGCCCGCCCCAGACGCTTTCGCTCGCGAAACGGGAGGCGCAGACAGACACCGATGCCCCCGTCACCACACCCTGTGGTGACGGGGGCGTTGTGGGGAGCGGCCGTCGTCGGGGAACGGTGAAACGGGAGGCGAGTGCGCGGTTTTAGCGGGCGCTCTCCTCGAGCACATGCGTTCGAAACTCGTCGTCGAGGCGCGTGAAGGCGCGGTGCCGCGGCCGAAGACCGCGAGCAGCGCCGGGACCTCTCAGGGTCGCGCGGCGAAGCGCTCGATCAGGTCTGTGTGGCCGGAGACGATCAGCGTGTCCCGCGGGCCGACCTTGGTGTCCGGCTGGGCGTAGGTGAACTCCTCGCCCGGGGTCTTCACGCCCACGATGGTCACGCCGTACTTCTTGCGCAGGTCTGACTCGGACAGGGTGAAGCCCACGGTCTCCGTCGGCGGGTGCATCTTGACGATCGCGAAGTCGTCGTCGAACTCGATGAAGTCCAGCATGCGCCCGTTGACCAGGTGCGCGGCGCGCACGCCGGCGTCGAACTCCGGGAAGATGATGTGGTTGGCGCCGATGCGGCGCAGGATCTTGCCGTGCGCGGCGGTGATGGCCTTGACCCAGAGGTGCGGGATCTCCAGGTCCACGAGGTTCACGGTGATCAGCACCGAGGACTCGATGGACGTGCCCACGCCCACCACCGCGGCGGAGAAGTCCTCCGCGCCGAGCTGGCGCAGCGCCTCGGCGTCCGTGGCGTCCGCCTCCACCACGTGGGTCAGCGTGGACGCCCACTTCTGCACCAGCACCGGGTCCTTCTCGACTGCCAGGACCTCGCGGCCCTGCGTCACCAGCTCCTGCGCGGTGGCCGCGCCGAAGCGGCCCAGGCCGATCACGAGCACGGGGGCATGGGGGTCGATGCGCTTCTGGTCAGCCAAGGATCGGCCTCTCGACGGGGTAGCGGTAGAGCACACGGCGCTGGCGCAGGGCCAGGGCCGCGGCGAACGTGATTGTACCGACGCGGCCGGCGAACATCAGGCCCGTCAGCACGTAGACGCCGGCCGGCGGCAGCTCCGCGGACAGGCCGGTGGACAGCCCGCAGGTGGCGAACGCGGAGATCGCCTCGAACAGGGGGCGCTGCAGCTGCTCGGTGGTCATGGCAAGCACCACAAGGGTTGCCACCAGGACGAGGGTTGCGCCGAGGGCCAGCACCGCGATCGCCACGCGCAGGCTCTCCGGGGCGATCGTGCGGCCGTGGACGGTGACCTCCTTGTCTCCGCGGGCCTCGGCGACGATCGCCAGGAACATCACGGCCAGCGTGGTGACCTTGATGCCGCCGGCGGTGGAGGCCGAGCCGCCGCCCACGAACATCAGCGCGTCCGTCAGCAGCAGGGTCTCCGAGGTCTGGGCGTTGACGTCGATCACCGAGAACCCGCCCGAACGGGTCATCACCGAGGCGAACAGGGACTGCCCGATCTGCTCGCCTCCGGTCATGGGACCGAGGGTGTTCGGGTTCGTGTGCTCGAAGAGCCAGATGAACACGGCGCCCAGCGCCAGCAGGATGAGGGTGACCTCCACGGTCAGCTTCGTGTGCAGGTTCCACTGGCTGTAACGCCAGCCCTTCTGCATGAGCACCAGCACCACGGGGAAGCCCAGGGCGCCCACGAACACGCCCACCGCGATCAGGGTGAGCAGGTACGGCTCGTGCGCGAAGGACTCCAGCCCGTCCGGGTGCAGCACGAAGCCGGCGTTGTTGAAGGAGCTGATGGCATAGAAGACCGCGTGCCACAGTCCCCGCCCCAGGGATCCGGCCTCTGCGATGAACCGCGGCGCCATGAGTGCGGTAAGGATCAGCTCCGCGGTCAGCACCGTCACCACCACCACGCGCAGCAGCTTGCCGACCTCGCCCACGTGGCCCGTGGTCATGCCGCCCTCCTGGGTGAGCAGCTTGGACCGGACGCCGAGGTGACGGGAGACGGCCAGCGTCAGCAGGGACGCCATGGACAGGATGCCCAGGCCGCCGATCTGGATGGCGACCAGGATGATCACGTGGCCGAGCGTGGACCAGTGCTCCGCGGTGTTCACGGTGGTCAGGCCGGTCACCGAGACGGCGGAGACGGCGGTGAACATCGCGTCGTGCAACGGGGTGGGGTGGCCGTCCCGTGCGGCGAACGGCAGGGACAGCAGGGCGGTGAAGACCGCCGAGACCAGGGCGAACGCCGTCAGCGCGGAGCGGGCGGGGGAGGACCCGGCCAGGTGCTTGACCGTGTGCGAGGTGCGGCGGACCGCCGCGCGCACGCCGCGGCCGGACTCCAGTGAGGAGGAGTTCCACGGCTGGGGACGGCGTCGCCTCACCGGGCGGGGGCGCGGCACCGATCGGTGCACCGCGGGAGGCAGGCGGCGTGGACGGGCAGGGGCCATGGGTCGACAGGCTACCCGTCGACCGGCCTCGTGTTCGCGGGCGCGCTTCCGCGGTCGCACCACGTGTGGTGCGCACGCGGGGGCTTCACCCGTCCGTCATGCGGGGCGCGTCACCCGTCCGTCATGCGGGGCGCGTCACCTGTCCGTCATGAAAGGCCCTCGACAGGCGTGAGGGGGCGCACAGTCGTAGGCTGTGAGTGATGAGTGCCACGTCTTCACCCAGTGATTCCCAGCCGGCAGCGGTCGTCTGGCACTCGGACCTGCTCAAGTACCGATTCAGCGCCGAGCACCCGATGGCCCCGCTCCGACTCGATCTCACCCACCGTCTGATCGAGTCCTTCGACCTGCTCTCGGGCGAGAACGTGCGGATCATCGAACCGCCGGTGGCCACGGACGAGCAGCTCCAGCTCGCCCACGCCCCGGAGTACATCGCCGCGGTGAAGGCCGCCTCCTCGGGCGGCACGGAGGACGAGGAGCACGGCCTCGGCTCCGAGGACTGCCCGATCTTCCCGGACCTGCACGAGTCCGCCGCGCGCATCGCCGGCGGCACGCTGGCCGCTGCCGAGGCCGTCTGGTCCGGCGAGGTCAGGCGCGCAGTGAACTTCTCCGGTGGCATGCACCACGCCTCCCGCAAGGCGGCCTCCGGGTTCTGCATCTACAACGACTGCGCCGTGGCCATCCAGCGTCTGCTGGACCTGGGCGCCGAGCGCATCGCCTACGTGGACGTGGACGCCCATCACGGCGACGGCACCCAGTCGATCTTCTACAACGACCCCCGCGTGCTGACGATCTCCATCCATGAGACCGGGTTCGCCCTGTTCCCCGGCACCGGGTTCGCCAACGAGGTGGGCGGACCGGAGGCGCTCGGCTCGGCCGCGAACGTCGCCGTCCCGGCCCGCACCGGTGACGCCGGCTTCCTGCGGGCCACCCACGCCACCGTCCCCCAGCTGCTGCGCGCCTTCGCCCCGCAGGTGCTCGTCACGCAGCACGGCTGCGACTCCCATCACGCCGACCCGCTGGCGGACCTGCGCCTGTCCGTGGACGGTCAGCGTCAGCTCGCCTTCGACCTGGCGGACTGGGCGGACCAGTTCTGCCAGGGCCGGTGGATCGCCACGGGCGGCGGCGGCTACAACCCGCTGAAGGTGGTGCCGCGCGCCTGGGCCCATCTCACGGCGATCGTGCTGGACGCCCCGATCCCGATCAGGGCCGAGATCCCGCAGGCGTGGGTGGACCACGTGACGTCCCTCACCGCGGACGAGCTCACCGGAGACATGTCCTCGGCGCCGGAGGACGAGGAGGGCCGCATCCCCACCACCATGGGAGAGGGGGCGGACGTGTGGTGGCGCTCGTGGGAGGTCGGCTACGACCCGTCCGACCCGGTGGACCAGGCCATCATGGCCACCCGCAAGGAGCTCTTCCCGTACCACGGCCTGGACCCCTGGTTCGACTGAGGCCTGCCGCGCCGGCGTCCGCGGATCCGCGTGGATTCGCGCGCTGCAGGCGCGCCCGGTATTGTGGCGGGGAACGTTTTACAAGCGTTCCACATCCGGTGGAATGCGGGTCGGCCCGGCTGTCCAGTCAGCTCGGTGCGGTCCGAGTGACCCCGCCGACCGTCGCCCCCGACATGAGGAGACCCCATGGGTTCTGTGATCAAGAAGCGCCGCAAGCGCATGTCGAAGAAGAAGCACCGCAAGCTGCTTCGCAAGACTCGGCACCAGCGTCGCAACAAGAAGTGACGCCTGCTCCGGAGAGCAGATGCGAGGCCGCCGTCCCGTTCGGGACGGCGGCCTCGCTCTGTTCCGGGGGTCGTGCGGTGTGCGCTGAGCCCGCGGGGCGGGGCCCTGCCGGGCTTCGTGCCTCCGTGCCCGGCGGTGGGTTATAGGCAGAAAAGTGTGTATGGCCCGGGCGTGTCAGGGCCTGTGCCTGCCGCCCCAACCGTGCTGGATCCCGTTGCCGTCTTCCCAGCTGAACCCGGTGTCGTAGAGCGCTGGCCCCAGTGGCTCCTCGATGGGTGCCTGTCGTGGGCCAGTGGTGGTCTTGTACTCATCGGTGACCAGGCTCCACGGGTCGATCGGGTGGGCAGTGAGCGAGTTCAGCAGCCAGTCCACCGCGATCACTGCGTGGGCCGTGCGCATGCCTCGGTGGGCGCGCAGCAGGGCCTTGATCGCCGCGTTCGGGCCTCCTTCCAGTGGTGAGGTCGTCCTCGGCAGCGTTGCGTTCTGCAGCTCTTGCAGTGCCGGTTCGAGCCAGGTGAACAGCTCGTTGCGGTTGATCAGTCTGCGCAGCATCGCCCGTGCTCGGCGCAGCCTGCGGTGGGTGTACCACCAGCGGGCACCGGCATGGATTCCTGTTGGTCGGGCTGCGCCGGTGCCGGCGTGGGTGCGTTCTTTCAGGAACTGTTCCCAGCGGGCGTCCCAGGAGGCGTACTCGCCCAGCCAGGCCGCGGCCGCGTCGAGGTCCTGCACCTTCATCAGAGCCTTGGTCAGGGCCAGCAGTTCCCGGCCGGGTTGAAGGCGTGGGGTCAGTGTCAGGTGCCGGCGGATGACCTGGAAGATGTGGAAGTAGCAGCGCTGCACTCGGGTGTCTGGCCAGGAGGCGGCAATCGCTGCGGCGGCCCCGGTGCCGCCGTCGATCACGACCATGCCCGGGGCGGGGATGCGGTCCAGCAGAGCGCTCCAGGCTGCTTTGGACTCCTTGTCGCACCACTGCCAGTCGATCACGTGTGTCCCGTCGTAGGCGATCAGCACGCACCAGCCCTGGAAGTAGGTGCCATCGAGCATCAGCACCGGGTGGACCACTCCGTCAGGGGTCGGGCGAGGAGGCGGCACGCGCCAGCACCAGGCGGTGCGGGCTCGGAAGGTGCGTGCTGGCATCGGCAGTCGGTGTTGTCCTGCCGGGCTCAGCAGCCAGGTGATGAACAGTCTCAGCTGCGCGGCTGCGGTGATCTCGCCGCGGGCTCTGGTGGCAGAGGCCCCGCAACAGCGGCATCGGTAGCGGGTCGTTCCGGCGCTGGTCTTGCCGTTCTTGACCAGGGGTTGGGCGCATACACCACAGTGCGGTCGGTTGCGTGGAAGGGGCACTGAACATGCTCTCAGAGCATGTTCAGCCCCCTGTTGCTCGCATGATCACTGGGCTAGAGGCCGATCGTGTACACACTTTTCTGCCTATAACCGGCTCTTCACAATCGAGGGTGTAGAC
>NZ_KV809454.1:0-1373 GCF_001812555.1 Micrococcus sp. HMSC067E09
AGCACGTGGAGGTCGAGGCCACCTGGACGTGAATCGGCCTGGGTTTCGTTCCTATCGGTTTCCCTGTCCGGCGGTCGCCGGGGAGGCTGATCCGAGGTCAGCGTAGTACGCGTCCTCGACCTCGGCCGGGGTGCGCATGCCGAGCTCGCCATGGAGGCGTTGGTGGTTCCACCACCACACCCATTCGAGCGTCGCAAGCTCGACCTGCTCGACCGTCCTCCAGGGCCCGCGCTGGCGGATCAGCTCGGTCTTGTAGAGGTTGTTGATCGCCTCGGCGAGGGCATTGTCATACGAGTCCCCGACAGTGCCTGTCGACGGGGTCGCGCCAAGTTCGACGACGCGGTCGGTGTAAACCATCGACATGTAGTTCGAGCCGTGGTCGGCGTGATGGATCAGCCCGTCGAGCGGGCCGTCCGCGCCCCAGGCGGCCATGTCCAGCGCTTGTAGGGGCAGGACCTCCGCGCGCAGCGTCGAGGCGACGTTCCAGCCCACGATCTTGCGCGAGTACACGTCGGTGACGAACGCCACATACGCGAACCCCGCCCAGGTGGCCACATACGTGATATCCGCGACCCAGAGCCTGCGCGGCGCGTCTGCGTGGAACCGTCGTTGGACGAGGTCCCGCGGCAGGGATTGCGCCTTGTCGGGCCTGGTCGTGAACGCCTTCTTCGACTTGCGAACCCCACGCACTCCCGCGAGGCGCATGAGGCGTTCGGTCTGGTCTCGGCCGATGTCCCATCCCTGACGTTTCAGGAGGGCATGCATCTTCCGCCGCCCGTAGACGCCGTAGTTCTCCGCATGCAGCCGGGCGACCTCGGGCACCAGCAGCTCGTCCCGCAGCTGCCGGGCGGAGACGACGCGGGTCTTCGCGGCGCGATACCCGCGGGACGTGATGAAACCCTGCACTGCCGGGCGCAGCGTCCGGCAGATGAGCTCGACCCCGAACCGCTCTCGATATTCGTCGATGAAGCGGATCATCTCGGTCAGGGCCGGTCGAGCTCCTTCGCGAAAAACACGCTCGCGGCTTTGAGGATCTCATTCGCTTTCCGCAGCTCGGCCACCTCGCGGCGCAGGCGCTTGTTCTCCTCCGCGACATCGCTCGGGACACCGGGCTTCGCGCCCGCGTCGACCTCCCGACGACGATGCCACACCCGCAGCGTCTCCGCGCTCATGCCGAGGAGACCGGCCACATGCCGCACCGCGGACATCAGATTCGAGTGCTCACCGGAGGCCTTGGCCTCATCGAGCATCCGCAGCGCGCGCTCGCGCATCTCGGGAGAGTACTTCTGGTTCATCGCGTTCCATCCTTGCTTCAATAACGGAACGAAACCCAGGCCGATTCAGGTGAGCCGGCCCACGGTGGCCACCTGGGT